>NZ_JAZHPF010000026.1 GCF_036543075.1 Deinococcus sp. YIM 134068 | reverse complement strand
GGCAGCCGGGCGCGGGACGGTGGGAGGGGGGCCGGACAGGGGCAAGTCAGACAAAAGCAGGAAGGAGGAGAACCGCGATGGGGGGGGGGGGGGGAGGGAGTCCTCCCCCTCTGTGGGCGCGGGGGACGGGCCTCGAACCCGTCTGGGGCCGACAGCGCCCCGCTCGCGCGTCCGTTTTGAGAAGGTGGACGCCTCCCTTCCTGAACTCCCGAGAGTCGGCCCGGTTCACAGTGGACCCCGGCCCCGTCACGGGTGTCCCCATCTTCGGCGGGCTTCGTCACCTGCGGGTCAAGCTCCGCTCCGGCAAGCCAGACGACGCCGAACACGCGCCGCCGACTCTTCTTTCTCCCCCTACCATGTGGCATGCCGCGCGTCCTCGAGGTGTTTGTGGTCTTCCTGCGGCTGGGGCTGACGAGCTTCGGCGGTCCGGTCGCCCACCTGGGTTACTTCCGGGCGGAGTTCGTGGAGCGGCGGCGGTGGCTGGACGAGCAGGGATACGCGGACCTCGTCGCCCTGTGCCACTTCCTGCCCGGTCCGGCGTCCTCGCAGGTCGGCATGGCGCTGGGGCTGGGCCGCGCGGGGCTGTGGGGTGCCCTCGCCGCGTGGCTGGGCTTCACGCTGCCGAGCGCGGTCTTGCTCGTCCTGCTCGCCCTCGGGGTCGCGGCGGGCGGCGACCTGGGGAACGCCGGGTGGCTGTCGGGCCTGAAGATCGTCGCCGTGGCCGTCGTCGCGCAGGCGGTGCTGGGCATGGCGCGCACGCTGACGCCGGACGTGCCCCGCCTGCTCGCGGCCCTCGGGGCGGCGGTGGCGGCGCTGCTGCTGCCGGGAGCGCCCGCGCAGGTGGCCGTCCTCCTCGTAACCGGGCTGATCGGCTGGCACCTGCTGGCCGCCGACGTGCCCACCGCCGGAGCAGTGCCGTGGCCGTCGGCCCTCTCCCGCCGTCTGGGGGCCGCGTTGCTGGCCGTCTTCGCGCTGCTGCTCGCCGGGTTGCCCCTGCTGCGTGGAGCTGTCGGGGGTCCGGCGCTGGCGCTGCTGGACAGCTTCTACCGGGCCGGGGCGCTGGTCTTCGGGGGCGGGCACGTGGTGCTGCCACTGTTGGAGGCGGAGGTCGTGCCGCCGGGCTGGGTGACGCGCGACGCCTTTCTGGCGGGGTACGGGGCGGCGCAGGCGGTGCCGGGGCCGCTGTTCACCTTCGGCGCATACCTGGGCGCGGTGAGCGACGTGGGCCTGCCGAGGCTGACGGCGGCGCTCCTCGCGCTCGTGGGCCTCTTCCTGCCCGCCTTCCTGCTCGTCACGGGGGCGCTGCCGTTCTGGGCGTCCCTGCGCGGCCACGCCGCCACGCGCTCGGCGCTGCGGGGGGTGAACGCGGGGGTGGTGGGGCTGCTCCTCGCCGCGCTGTACTCGCCCGTCTTCACGGCGGCGGTGGAGTCCAGCCTGGACTTCGCCCTCGTGCTGGCGGCCTTCGCGCTGCTGGAGCTGCTCAGGTGGCCGCCGTGGGTGGTCGTGGGGCTGGGTGCTCTGGTCGGCGGTCTGGCGCTGTGAGCGGCCCCCACCTACCGCGCCGCGAGCGCCCCCGCCACGTCGATGATGCTCACGCTGCCCACCGGGTCCAAGCTGTCGTCGTTCGGCTCGCCCTCGTTGGCGGTGAGGAGCAGGGTGCCGTCCGGCGTGAAGGTCGGCATGTCGGGAAGCGCCCCCACCGGGACCGCAGGTGCCCGCTCGCTGCCGTCCGGGTTCAGGAACGCGACCACGCCGGGGTCGGTCTTCTCCTCCGCCTGCACCGCGACCGCGACCACCCCGTTCCTCACCGCGACGCTGTTGGCCGACGCCCCGTAGCGGCCCAGGTCCACCTGCCCGGCGAGCGTGGGCCGGGTCGGGTCAGCGAGGTCGAGGATGTCCAGCCCGTTCGTCGCGCCGTCCACCACGAACAGGCGTCTGGTGGCCGGGTCGTAGGTGGGAATCTCGGCGGCACCCTCGGCGTAGGTGAAGGGCGTGGTCTGAGACCGCCCCACCCGCGTCAGGGTGCCCGTCTCCCCCACCCGGGAGAGGGTCGTGCTGCCGCTGACCTCGTTCGCCACCACGAGCAGGGGCTGGCCGTCCGGGCTGTCGGCGGCGGGAATGAAGAGCAGGCCCTCCGGCCCGAGGTCCCCGGCGCTGCCGCCCTCGGGGGCCGCCGTCACGTCCACGGTGTTCGTGGAGGACAGGAAGGCGGGGGCCGCCGGGTCGGTCAGGGTCCAGCCCATCACCCCGCCCGTGCGCTCCAGCCCCACGAAGGCGAGGGGCCGCCCGCCGACGGTGGCGTGGCGACGGTGACGCCCTCCGGCTCCGGCCCCTTGTTGTCGCTGCGGGTGTCGAAGGTCGAGGCGGTGCCATTGGAATTGAAGGCCGTGGGGACGAGTTCGGCGGTTCTGCGCTCGAAGAGGTCGCCCGTATCGGCCACGCGGGTCAGGTCGGTGCTCCAGACGCTCAGGCTACGCGCCCCGAAGGCCACCAGCCGGTCGGCGTCCACCCGGCTGACGGTGAGGCGGCCCAGGGCCGCGTTCGCCTGAAGCGCGGCGGCCTTCGGGAAGGCGGTGGGGTCGAGGGTCAGGTCGCCCACCCGCACCTCGTCCCCGAAGGCGGCGGAGTCGCGGGCATCGCCCTCATTGGCGGTGACGAGGTACGTCCGGCCCTGGGCCGTGAAGGAGGCGATGGCGTCGGGCATGTACGCGCCCCGCACCGGCCAGGACTGGACGTTGATCCCGCCGTCCCGGTCGCTGGCATCCAGCCCGGCACCCGCCGCCGCGTGGTCCTTGAACCCCAGGTTGGACAGTCTGATCACCGTGCCCGTCGTCAAATCCAGGGTCGCCACGGCGTTGCTCCCACGGCGTTGCTCTCCTGAAGGGTCACGTAGGCGGTCTTCCCGTCCGGCGTGGCGGCGATGTACTCCGGCTCGGCGTCCTTTGAGAGCAGGCCGCTGGGGGTGCCGCCACGCAGGCCCAGGGTGTCCTGCCGCGCGTCGAAGGCCGTGAAGTTCAGCGTGGTGACGAGCGGCCTGTCCGGCATGCCGGAGCGGACGCAGGCCGTCAGAGAGAGGCTCAGGGCGAGGGCCGCCAGGGCAGGAGCGCGCATGCTGGCTGATGTGCCGCGCCCGTTTCAGGGGGGCGTCAGTTGAGAGGTTGAAGGGGAGTTCGAATATTTTTGACGGAGCGAGGCCAGGCTGCGGTGTATGTCGCGGCATACGCGTCACTTCACGTCCCTGCGTTGGACGCTCTGGGCACCGACCACCGCCCGTGTGCTTCCATTGACGTCGACGCATTCCACATTCCGGGTGCGGGTCACCGACGGGGCCACCTCGACGTCCACCTGTCCCCTGGCCGTCGTCGTCTTTCCCTCCCGCTGGAACCGTGTCCCGAGCCGGACCGACTCCACCTTCCACTCGGGATAGCTGCGCTCCACCGCCAGCCCGCAGGCCCGCTCGAACAGGCTGTTGTGTGGTTGACAGGCGGTGAGGAGCAGCGGAAGGACCCACAGCAGGCGGTTCACTCGGGACAGCGTAGCCCGACATGGCCGGGGCACGCCGCGCGCTTCTTCTCGACGGCGACGAGGTGAACTGAAGCCCGGCAGATCGACATCGAACGTCACCGCCCCAGGGATTGACTGCCGGGTGCCCGGGGCAACCACCCCTGGGCGTAGCCGAGTTCGTAGACCCCCAGCAGCAGCAACGGGAGCCATACGCCCAGCAGCCGCCAGAACATCGGGACCTTGCGGGGAGCAGGGGCGTCCTGGCGGTCCTGCGCGACATACACCTGGCGGTAGAGGATCAGTCCCACCGGAATGGCGGCGAGGCCCAGGAACACCCCCCAGGTGTCCGCGAAACTGCCGGTGACCAGCCGGGCGACGGGACCGGAGGTCAGGGCGGTGGTGATCAGGATGAAGGCCACAGCCAGGCCGGGGCGGTGGATGAAGGCCAGGCCCGAGCCGGGAAACAGGAGGCTGAGCACAAAGCCGGTCCAGTACCGGGAGGGTCTGCGCGTGGGAACAGGCTGGGGCGGGGCGGCGAGGGGGGCGTGATCGTGGGGCATAGGCGGTCCCTACCCCATCCGCTTCCCGCCGCATTCAGGCACGAAAATGCCTGCCGGAGTGATCGGCTCACACCAGGCATGTTCCGCGTGTTATGGCATCCTCATGAAGTGCGCCCGCGAGAAGGGTGGCTCGCGGGCCGCCGGACGCTCTAAATCAGCTCAGGCAGGGTCAGGTCAACGTCGTGTTCTCGATCACGGGCTGCGTCATCTGCTGCTGTTCGGCGTAAGCCTCGGGGAGAGGCGGGGCCAGCTTGGGTTCCTGTCCCATCGGCTGCACCGCGCGGATGCGGAACTCTCCCAACCCGTCGAGCGAGGGTCCCTCGGTGAAGCGGCCCATCGGGGGCTGCGTGCCCTCCACGCCGGTGAAGAAGTAGTCGTAGCTCACGTCGCGCAACTCCTGCTCGACCGGGAAGGAGTTGGGGATGGGCAGGGTGCCCTGGTGTCCACCCAGTTCCTCGATCACGGCCAGCCACTGCTGCTGGTGCATGGTGTCGCGGGCGATCAGGAAGCGCAGCATGTCCTTCATGCCGGGGTCGTCGGTGAGTTCGAACAGGCGGCAGGCGAGCGCCCGGCCCGTCGCCTCGGCGGTCACGTTGGCGTACATGTCGGCGGCGAGGTTGCCGCTGGCGTACACGTGCGAGCCGCTGAAGGGCACGCCGTTGGCGTCGGCGGCCAGGGCCGCCATGCCCGCCGAGAGGTACTGCCGGGGGTCCCCGCCGCCCATCACGGCCTCGACGAGCGGATTGGCCCCTGCCACCGACTCCTGAAGGCTGCTCGGCGCTCCTTCCAGGTTCATTGCGACGGCGGTCGCCAGCATCTCGATGTGGCCGATCTCCTCGGTGCCGGTGGAGAGCAGCATGTCGCGGTACTTCTTGGGGCCGCGCGCCCCGAAGGCCTGGAAGAGGTACTGCATCATCACCCGAATCTCGCCCTCGACGCCACCGATGGCCTGTTGAAGAGCACGGGCGAAGCGGGGATCGGGCGTGTCAACCCGGACCTGGTATTGCAGCTTGCCGTCGTAATAGAACATGCTTGCCTCCCCCTCACCACCCTCCGGGCGGTCAGTGCGGCTATTGGAGCAGGCCGCAGGGGGGAAGCCATGAGCGCCCTGTTGACCGTATGGGCAGCAGGTGTTCACAGGGCGTTCAGGATGAATGGGCCGAAGTGCAGGGGGCACATCAATAAGCTCCACCGTCGCACATGATGGAGCTGTCAACATCAGGAGAGGAGGCGGTAAGCCTGATCCCGCCCCACCGTGAGATTCAGCCCCAGGGTTCGGGGTGGGGTCCTGGCTGAGCATCTGCCCATGCATCTGCTCGTGGCTCAGGTTTAGGTGGACCAGCAGGTCCACGTGGTCCACGGCGCTCAGCGGCAACCAGTGGTGCTGACCCCGCTCGTCTTCCGTCTGCTTGATGTCCTCGCCGCCCAGACGGTCGACTTGGCCGTGTTCCTTGCCGTCCGCATATACCACCACTATGTGCTCCCTGATCTGCTCCGCTTGGGTCGTGCCAGGAGCCTGGTAATGCTCCAAGAAATCCTTCCAAAAACACCCGCCCACTTGCGAGGGTGGGGCACACTGGAGGGAGCTGATGGGCAAGCAGCGGAAGAAGTGGCCGACCGCCACCAAACAGCAGATCGTCCTGGCGGTGCCTGGTGGTCAACTAGCGTGGCTGAGGCAGCCCGACAACACGGCGTCAACGAAAGCCTCATCCACACCTGGAAGGCGCAGTTCCTGGAGACGGGCCGTGCCCGCTTCGCGGGGGACCACCAGGGCGACCGGCAGACCGAGTTGGAACGCGAGAACGAGCGACGGGGGGCGTTGGCCGGCGAGAAGGAATCGGCCCTCCACATCGCAACAAAAGCCCGGGGTCTCTGAGTGCGGCTCAGCTCCTCGGCCTGGAAGCTCCGTGATGCCCGGCAGCACCTGGCCCAGCACGCTCAGCGGGAGGCGAGACAGCACGCTCGTCTGGAACGTGTTCGGGAGGTGGCACTGGAGCATCCCACCTCTGGCTCTCGCCGGGTTCATCAGGTTCTTGGTGAGCGTGCCCAGGAACAGGCTGCTCCTGGGCACCTGGGCCTGCCTCCCGTTCGTCTGGCGCTTCGGGAGCTGGAACTGCAACCTCCCGCCGCCCGGAATATCCGCAAAAGAGCCGTTCCTGCCGCATGTGAGACTCTGTGGCCCGTAGGCCGCCGAGGGCAGGTGGACGCCACACGCTTCAGTCTTGGGGATGGCGTGCGCTGGGCGTACCTGGTGTTGGATGTGGCGTCCCGCAGCCTGTTGCACAGTCACGTCGTGTGCAGTCTATCCGCGAGCAGTGCGGTGTCCGCGCTGTACTCGGGATTCGGGAAGACGTGCTGGTGATGACGGAGGGCAGTTCAGACTTCACCTCAGGCGTTGTTCAGGAGACATGCCGGCAGGCAGGGAACTGGGTGAGGGCGAAGGTGTCTTAACGGGACGGCATGGGAATTTTGGACCGGGCCAACGGGACGCTGAACCACGAACGCCGTTTAGGGCTTGGAATGCCGTGTTCATCGGCCTCCCTGCTCACGCCGTAGTTGGGCACGGTCATGTCGGATCGTTGAGAGTCACGGCTGGGAGGCTGTGGAGCCAAAATCCAGCGTACAGGGCATTCTTGGGAGCTTTGCTGTCTGGTACGGGAAACTCAGGCCCTAAACGGGGTGACGAGTTCGTCTTCCGTCAGGACTTCACGAAGATGCAGCAAGTGCGCGATGGAGCGGTCGTTTTCCGTGATTGGTACACCCAGGTTGGGTTGCACTCGACGTGAGCACATAAGAGCCGCGAGGTCGAGAGGTGCCGAATGACGTATGACGCCAGCGAAAGTCTTCTGCATGAAGTCAGCAGGAGCACTCCCGGTCAGGTCGCCTGGTGACACGTCCCCGTTCGCCAGAAGGCCTGCGTGCGGAGCTACCGAACAAAATCACCTCCTCCATGTTCCTCCGGCCACATCGGGCATCGCTCGATCTGGACCGATGGGGTCGTTGTGGCACGGTTGTGGCAATCGACCTGATTGTGGCGTTTGCGGAGGTAGAAATAAGTGCAAAAACCCCGCATTGGACGGGGCTTTTCTTGGTGGGTCGCCCGGGACTCGAACCCGGAACCCGCTGATTAAAAGTCAGCTGCTCTACCGATTGAGCTAACGACCCGCCCGGCTGCGCTGCGCCCGAGGGCGTTCTCAGCGGGCCTGAGTATAGGGAGCGCCCCAGGGGGTGTCAACGCGCCCGCCTCAGCGGCCCCGCGTGGGAGGCATAGGCGGCAGCTTCGGCGGCTTCATGCCCTTGCCTGCCCCGCCGGGGCCGCTCATGCGCTGGAACATCTTCATCATGTCCTTCATCTGCTCATGCATCTTCAGGAGGCGGTTGATGTCCTGCACCGTATGCCCGCTGCCCGCCGCGATGCGCTTGCGCCGCCGCCCGTCGATGATCTTGGGGTTGCGGCGTTCCTTCGCCGTCATGGAGGAGATCATCGCGTCGATGCGCTGAATCTGCCCCTCATCGACGTTGAAACCCTCGGGCAGCGCGCGGCTCATGCCGGGAATGAGCTTGATCAGGTCGCCGAGCGGCCCCATCTTGCGAATCTGGCGCAGTTGGGTCAGCAGGTCCTCCAGGTCGAAGTCGCCCGGCTTCTTGACCTCCATCGCCTTGAGGTCGGCCTGCTGCGCCCGCTCGATCAGCCCCAGCACGTCGCCCATGCCGAGGATGCGCCCCGCCACCCGGTCGGGGTAGAAGGGTTCCAGCCCCGCGAGCTTCTCGCTCGTGCCCGCGAAGTAGATCGGCTTGCCCGTCACGCTGCGCGCAGATAAGGCCGCCCCGCCGCGCGCGTCGCCGTCCATCTTCGTCATGATCAGGCCCGTCAGGTTCACCCGCTCGTCAAAGGTGCGCGCGACGTTCAGCGCCTCCTGCCCCGTCATCGCGTCCACCACGAGCAGCGACTCGGTGGGGATCAGCTCGCGCTGGAGGTCGGCGAGCTGGCCCATCAGCGCCTCGTCAATCTGGAGGCGGCCCGCCGTGTCCACGATCACGAGGTCGCGGTAGTCGGCCCGCAGAAACTCGTCGAGGCGGCGCTTCGTCTCCGGCGGGGTCTCGCCGTCCTGCACCTTGAGGACGGGCACGCCCACCTGCTTCGCCAGCACTTCGAGCTGGTCGCGCGCGGCGGGGCGCTGGGTATCGGCGGCCACGAGGAGGACGCGGCGGCCCTTGCCCTTGTAGAAGGCGGCGAGTTTGCCCGTGCTCGTCGTCTTGCCCGCGCCTTGAAGTCCGACCATGAACCAGACGTTGCCGTCGGTTTTGAGGGTCGGTTGGGCGGATTGTCCACCCAGCGTCTCGATCAGTTCGTCGTGGACGAGCTTCACCACCGTCTGCCCGGCGTTGAGGGAGCCGAGCACCTCCTGCCCGACCGCCTTCTCGGTCACGCGGGCCACGAAATCTTTGGCGACGGTGAAGTTCACGTCCGCTTCGAGCAGCGCCATCCGAATCTCGCGCATGGCGGCCTTGACCTGTTCGCCTGTGAGTTTGCTCTCCCGGCCCACGCGGTCGAGGATGTCCTGCAACTTGTTCCCGAGCGCCTCAAACATGGGGGGAGGCTAGCACGCGGGCAAAAAAGGCTTGGTGTAGCTTGCACCGATGCCGAAACTCGTGCGCGACCGCATCCCAGAGCTGTTCCCCGAGAACCGTGACCGCACGCTCAGCGAGGCGGAGTATGCCGACGCCCTCCGCGCCAAGCTGGGGGAGGAAGTCTGCAAGTATCTGCCCGACCGCACGCCGGAGGAACTGGCCGATGTGCTGGAGGTGCTGCACGCGCTGGCGGCCCTGCATGGGCTGACGCCGGACGACTTGGAGATACTGCGGGCGCGTAAGGCGGCGGAACGTGCAGGGCTGGCCGGGCGGGTGTGGCTGGAAGACGATAAAACGAACGCCCGTTAGTCTCCCCCGCGCTAGACTCCGGGCATGGAAAAAGCGGTCATCGTCTCGGCGTCGCGCACGCCGACGGGCAGGTTTCTGGGCACGCTGGCGGACGCGAATGCCGTCGAACTCGGCACGACCACCCTGCGGGAAACGCTGAGGCGGGCGGGGATTCCCGCCGAACTCGTGGAGGAAGTGATTCTTGGGCAGGTCGTGCAGGCAGGATGCGGCCAGAATCCGGCGCGGCAGGCGGCGCTGCGGGCGGGCTTACCCCCGGAGGTCGGGGCGCTGACGATCAACAAGGTGTGCGGCTCGGGCCTTAAAGCCGTGATGCTGGCGGCGCAGAGCATCCGCGCGGGCGACCAGTCGGTCGTGCTGGCGGGCGGCATGGAGAGCATGAGCAACGCGCCCCACCTCCTGCCGCAGGCGAGGAAGGGCTACCGGCTCGGTCACGCGCAGGTCCTCGACGCCAACACGCACGACGGCCTGTGGTGTTCCATCAACGACGAGGGCATGGGTCTGACGGGCGAGCGCGTGGCCGAGAAGTACGGCATCGGGCGCGAGGAGCAGGACGCCTACGCGACGGGCAGCCACCAGCGCGCGATTGCCGCGCAGGGGGGCGGGCGATTCAGCGACGAGATCGCCCCCGTCACCGTGAAGGGCCGCAAGGGTGACGTGACCGTGGACACCGACGAGGGGCCGCGTGCCGATACCAGCCCGGAGACGCTGGGACGGCTCAAGCCCGCCTTCAAGAAGGACGGCACGGTCACGGCGGGCAATGCCCCCGGATTGAACGACGGGGCCGCCAGCCTCCTGCTCATGTCCGAGGCGGCGGCGCGGGCACATGGGCTGACGCCGATGGCCGAGATCACCTCCTACGCGATGGGCGGCCTCGCCCCCGAGTGGGTGATGATGACGCCCGTGCCCGCCACGCGCAAGCTGCTGGAGAGGAGCGGCATGAGCTTGGGCGACGTGGACCTGTGGGAGCTGAACGAGGCCTTCAGCGTCCAGAGTCTCGCCGTCCAGCGCGAACTCGGCCTCGACCCGGAGCGGGTGAACGTGAATGGCGGCGCGGTCGCCCTCGGCCATCCCATCGGCGCGAGCGGCGCACGCATCCTCGTGACGCTGCTGCACGCGCTGAAGCAGCAGGACAAGGAGACGGGCGTGGCGACCCTGTGCATGGGCGGGGGCAACGGGCTGGCGCTCGCGGTGAAGCGCGTTTGAACGCGCGTCTAACTGTCAAAAGGTCGAATGGTCTAAAAGAGATGGCCCACCATGTGGTTAGACGGTTTGACGGTCAGACCGTTAGACCTCCGGCTTAAACTACCCTCATGCCAACTCTGTGGATCATCCAAAGCACGTACCTCAAGGCCGGGGACGACCTCGCCGCCGTCACGCCCCGGCACCGCGTGTGGCTGGACCAGCATTACCGCTCTGGCCTCTTCCTCGTGTCGGGCCGCAAGGTGGACGGCACGGGCGGCGTGCTGCTCGCGCAGGCGGAGAGCCAGGAGCAACTGGAGGAGGTCTTCAAGGACGATCCCTTCGTGCTGGAGGGCTGCTCGGAGTACACGTACACGGCCTTCACGCCGGTCAAGCGGGGGCGGGCGCTGATGCTTGAAGGCGTGGCGCTGGTGGAGTGAGTCGCTGTGTACTTGAAGTTCTTACCCACAGATTTTGAGCCTGAAGACAGCAAGCAGCATTTAGAAATTCATCTGTGTCGGAACCCAGGAGCTTTGGAGAGCTGGCTCGAATCCGAAGGATGGGATGGAACGCTCACAGATGCTGAGCAAGTGTCAAAACAGGCAGTCCTTGAACGTCTCCATGCTTTCCTGGCCCTTCCCAGATACGCACCCACCTTCGATCTGAGCTGGGTTCAGAGGGGCTGGAAACTCAACGACGATTGGGATGATGCCGTTTTTGTCGGTGAAGGTGAGGGGCTGTGGCTGGCCGTTCACTGGTTCACAACGACTTAAGGAAAGGAATACCTATGCACTTCGGCGTCATCGGAGCAGGTCAGATGGGCGCAGGCATCGCCCAGGTCGCCGCCCAGAGCGGCTTCACCGTCACCGTGCAGGATGTGAAGGACGAGTTTTTGGCACGCGGTCAGGCGACCATCGAGAAGAGCCTCGCCAGGTTGCACGAGAAGGGCAGGTTGACGGAGACGCCCGCCGACGTGCTGAGCCGCATCAGGTTCACGACGGACCTTCAGGACTTCGCGGGGTGTGACCTCGTGGTGGAGGCGGTCGTGGAAAACGAGGCGGTCAAGGCCGACCTCTTCCGGCAACTCGGCCAGATCGTCAAGCCGGAGGGCATCCTGGCGAGCAACACGTCCTCCATCCCCATCACCAGCCTCGCCACGGCGAGCGGGCGGCCCGAGCGGTTCATCGGGATGCACTTCATGAATCCGGTGCCGCTGATGGCGCTCGTTGAGGTCATTCGCGGGTACAGCACGTCGGACGAGACGGCGCGGCGGGTCACGGACGCGGCGCGGGCGATGGGCAAGACTCCCATCGAGTGCAACGACTTTCCCGGCTTCGTCTCCAACCGCCTCCTGATGCCCATGCTCAACGAGGCCATCCAGTGCGTGATGGAGGGCGTGGCCGAGCCGGAGGCGATTGACGGCATCATGAAGCTCGGCATGAATCACCCGATGGGACCGCTGACGCTCGCCGACTTCATCGGGCTGGACACCTGCCTGAGCATCATGGAGGTGCTGCACCGGGGGTTGGGCGACGACAAATACCGCCCCTCTCCCCTGCTGCGGAAGATGGTGCAGGCGGGGCTGCTGGGACGCAAGAGCGGGCGGGGGTTCTACAGCTATTAGCCGTCAGCGGTCAGCTTTCAGCAGAGGAGCGAAGGCTCCTGCCCCCGCTCCTTCTTCATTCCTTGCAACGCTAGCTGTGGCCGGGGTCGGCGTCGTCCGAGGGCCTGCCGTGTTTGCCGTCATTCCCGGCCTGCTCGTCCGTGGGGGCGGCCTGGTCCGTTTGGGCCTGCTCATCCTGCGGGGACGGCGAGCGGGCCGACTCGGAGAGCTGAACGTCTTCCTGTTCCTTGGGACCCGTCATGTCGAACCTCCGTTGGCTGTGCGGGGCGTCTGCCCGGACCGCTCCGGCCTCCGGGTCATCCTAGCCCCCGGTTGGGGCGCGGCGGGCACAGCCTCAAGGCTCGCTGAAAGGAGGCAGCCCCCCGGCTGAGCCTGATACGCTCGCCTCTCCTACCGGCCCCGCGAGTGGTACTCCGCGTTCGGCACGAAGCCCAGCGCACTCGACACGCGGTTCGTGAGGTTGAACATCCCAATGACCTGCACGAGTTCCATGATCTGATGGTCGTCCAGTCCGGCGGCGCGCAGGGGCGTCAGGTCGGCCTCCGTGACCTCGGCGGGGCGGAGGGTCAGTTTCTCGGCGTATGCGGCCAGCGTGCGCTCCCGCTCGGTGAGGTCGGCCTGTCGCCAGTTCACGGCCACGGCGTCGGCCTTGATGGGATCGCCGGAGTATTCACGCAGGGCCGCCCCGTGTGAGACCGCGCAATACACGCAGCGGTTGGCCGCGCTCACCGCGACGGCGACGAGTTCGCGCTCGGCGTTGCTCAGGAAACCCTCCTTGTTGAGGAGGAGGTTGAAGTAGCCCCACCACGCGAGAAACTGCTCGCCGTTCACCGCCTGCGCCCGGAAGACGTTGGGCACGAAGCCGAGGTTGGCCTCCGCCTTGCCCCACAGCTTGCGGACGGCCTCCGGCACTTCAATTTCGTCGGGGACGGGCAGGAAGGAGATGCGGTTCGTGCCAGTCTCGGGCTGGGTTGTGGTCATGGGGGCAGTCTACCGCGCGGTGCCTAACGGGCGTTAGGTAGGCTGGGGCGGAACCTCCCGCGCCCCCACCCCGTACCCTGACCCTGTATGAGTCTTGCCTTCCTCGTCTTCCTCGTCGCGTGGATCATCGGCATGATCGGCACCTTCGTGCCCGTGGTGCCCGCCACCCTCATCATCTTCGCCGGAACGGTCGCGGCCACCTTCATCGACGGCTTTCAGGTGTGGCCGGACCTGCCCTTCCTCCTCACCTTCGCGGTCATCACGGTCCTGATCGGCCTCGTGGACAACGTGGCCTCGGCGTGGGGGGCGCGGCGCTACGGCGGCAGCAAACAGGCGGGGTGGGGGGCGCTGATCGGCGGGCTGGTCGGTATCTTCCTCCCCTTCGGGCTGATTCTCGGGCCGCTGGGGGGGGCGCTGATCGCCGAGCTGTTCGTGGTCCGTAAGCCACCGCTCGACGCCGCCCGCGCCGCGTGGGGCACCCTCATTGGCCTCCTCACAGGCCTCGCGGCGAAACTCGTGCTTCACCTCCTCATCGGCGTCTACGAGCTGTGGCGGCTGTGGGACCCCGCGAAGAGCGTTTTCTAGCTGACGGCTGAGAGCTGACGGCTGAGAGCTGACGGCTGAGAGCTGACGGCTGACGGCTGACGGCTGACCGCTCCCCTAGAACATCCCCGCGATCAGCGGCCCGAACCCGATCACCGTGAGCAGCAGCACGGGCACGAGCGGCGACAGGACCCCGAGCCACGCGCGGCGGCGGCTGCCCGTCAGCGTTCGGAAACCCCGGTAGGCGAGGGCGAACTGGGCCAGGGTGGCGAGCACCGTCAGCACGACGGCGGCGCGGGAGAGGGACCACTGCCCCAGCGTGCGGAGGGCGACGCGCTGCACGTCCAGCGGGGTTGCGCCGGAGGTGGGCACTTCGGGTGCGGGCACGACCAGCAGCAGGACGATGAGGAGGACGTAGAGGGGCGGCAGCAGGGCGAAGGTCGCGCCGTACACCTCCACCGCGCGGCCCCCGCGCCCGGCCCCCAGATATCCCAGCCCCGCCATCAGGCCGAAGGCGAAGACCGTCAGGAAGACGTTGCCAAAGACGTTGGTCGCGTGGACGGTAAGGCCGCCGCCCTCGCCCCCCAGCCCCACGGTGGACCGCACGAGGAGCGCATACACCACCCCCGCCAGCAGCGCCGCCAGCCCCACCGGGGCGAGGTAGCGCCACGCCCTCGGCTCGCACGCCCGCAGCCGCGCGAAAAAGGCCCCCGGCCCGGCCAGCAGTTCGGCGGCCAGAGGCGCGTCCGGCGGGGGAGGCGGGGGGGCAGGGCGGTCACGGCGGGCCATACGTGGCCACTGTAGCGGGCGCGGGAGCGCCAACGCTCAGGCTCCCGCCACCCAGCGCCACACCAGCCACACGGCGAGCGCGTAGAGGGCGAGCATCAACGCCAGTCCCCAGCCACTGCGCCCCAGCCGGGCCGGGTGGGCGGCGGCCCGCTTCCGCGCCTCGGCCAGTACAGGCGGCGGGATGAGCCGCAGGGCCAGCCACAACCCGGCGGGCACGAGGAGCAGGTCGTCGAGCAGCCCGAGGACCGGGATGAAATCCGGGATGAGGTCGAGGGGGCTGAGCGCGTAGGCGAGGACGAGCAGGGCGATCATCCGGGCGGGCCAGGGCGTGCGCGGATCGCGGGCGGCGAGGCTCAGGGCGAGGAGATCGGCCTTCAATCGGCGGGCGAGGGCACGCAGGCGGGCGAGCATGGGTCAGCGCATAATCCCGCGCACGTCCGACATCATCTGCTGGAAGCCGGGCAGGGTGAAGAGGGCCGCGACCACGCCGAACAACACGACGGCCACGAACGCGCCGCTGAGCCACGGGCCGGGGGCCGCGCGTTCCTGCGGGTCGGGCCTCGGGGTGAGCCACAGGTGCAGCACAACGAGGACGGCGACCCCGAACAATCCCGCGCCGAGGGCGAGCGGCACGGCGAGCGCCGGGTTTCCCAGCATGTCGGTGGCCTGTCCCCGGTCGCCGAGGTCGCGGCCCGCGAGGAAGGCTCCCGCCGTCACCGCGAGGGTGTTGTTCAACGCGTGGACGATGACGGCGTTCCACAGGCTGCCCGTGTGCTGGGTCAGGCGGGCCAGCGCGTAGGCGAGCGGCAGGATGCCCGCCACGCTCGCCGGAACACCGTGCGCCACCGCGAAGGCGAGGCTGCTCGTCACCGCCGCCACCGTGAACCCCGCCGCCCGCTCGTGCCCACGCATCATCAGACCCCGGAAGGCGACCTCCTCCGCGAAGGGCACGAGCAGCCCCGCCGCCAGCAGCAGCACCCACAGGTCCGCGCCCCGGCTCAGAAACTGCGGAATCGCCTCCGCGCTCCCCGGCCACAGCGCCACGAACACGAGCGCGAAGGCCCGCGACGCGAGAAACGCGAGCACGAAGGCCGCAATCGCCAGCCCCCAGGACGGCGGCGTGCGCCAGCGGGAGTCCTGCACGAGGGCACGCAGCGACTTCGGGAAGGCGACCAGTCCCACCAGCACCACCGCCACGAACGCCCCCAGGAGGGATGTCCCCAGCGGCAGCCCAAGACCGATCAGCACCGCCGACGCCACGTTCTGCGTCACCAGCAGCACCAGCGCCGCGCGGTTGCCGGACACCGCCCGCACCCCCCGCGTGAACGGCGTGGGAACCGGATCGGGGCTGAGGCGGGTGGGGGAGTCGGGGGCCGTCATGGGGTCAGCCTAGCGCGGGGTACGGCGGACAAACCTCATTCGGAAGGTGGATGGAGGGTGGACGAAGGGGCCGTGAAGGGGTGCCGGGGGCAGTCCGTCTTGCGCCGTCAGCAAGAGGCGGGAGCTTTATTGGGAGCACAGCGTCCTCTCGGCGGTTCCCCCTCCTCACTCCCACCCTCGTCCCGCTGGCGGCTGGAAGCTGGCCGCTGGCCGCCCCTACGCCGTCAGCACCCGGATCGCCTCCTCCAGCGCCTCGTCGCCGATCTGGTGGTGCAGCACGAAGCGCACGGAGTCGGGGCCGAGGGCGTTCGCCAGCACCCCGGCCTCGGCCCACTTCCCGGCGCGGGCGGCGGCATCCGGCAACGTCGCGTAGATGATGTTCGTCTGCACGGCGGCGAGGTCCACCCGGTAGCCCGCGTTCACGAGCGCCTCGGCGAGAACGCGGGTGCGGCGGTGGTCCTCCACCAGCCGGGCGGGGCCATCCCGCAGGGCGACGAGGGCGGCGGCGGCGAGGACTCCGGCCTGGCGCATCCCGCCGCCCATCATCTTGCGGTAGCGGTGCGCCTGCCGCATCTGCGCGGCGCTGCCCACGAGGACGCTGCCCACCGGGGCACCGAGTCCCTTGCTCAGGCACACGCTCACCGTGTCGAAGTGGCGGGTGATCTCCGAGAGCGGCACGCCCTGGGCGGCGGCGGCGTTGAAGACCCGCGCCCCGTCGAGGTGCAGGGGCAACCCCTCCTCGTCCGCGACCGCGCGGATGGCGGCCAGCGTCTCCAGCGGCAGGACCGTCCCGCCCGCCTTGTTGTGGGTGTTCTCCAGGCTGATCATCCCGGTCGGGGACTGATGAATTGAGCGGCGCACGGCGAGGCGCACGCCTTCCGGATCGGGCACCCCCAGCGGCGCGGGCACGAAGCGCGGCACCACGCCCGAGAAGGTCGCCATCATCCCGAGTTCCCACTCGTAGATGTGTGACCCCTCGGCGCAGATGACCTCCTCGCCCCGGCGGGTGTGGAGGGCAATCGCGGCCTGGTTCGTCATCGTGCCGCTGGGCATGAAGAGGGCCGCCTCATGTCCGGTCAGGCGGGCAACTTCAGCCTGAAGCTGATTCACCGTCGGGTCCTCGCCGTACACGTCGTCGCCGACGGGGGCCGCCGCCATCGCCCCCCGCATCTCGGGGGTCGGGGTGGTCACGGTGTCGGAGCGGAGGTCGGCGATCACGCGGGGGCGGGTGGTGTCGGGCAGGGTGGCGGTCATGGGGAGGATGGTACGCGGTTGGAGGGAAACGTTCAGTGGATGGTCAGTCAGGCGGCGTAGGGTTGAACGATGACGTTGACCCTCCGGCGGATGGTGGGGGCAGGGCTGCTGGGTCTCGCCCTGTTGACGGCCTGCCGTTCTCCCGCAACCTCCGGGGAACAGGCCACACAATTCTTGGAAGACGAGACGACCCAGGCGCTCCGCAAGCGGTACGAGGGACGGGAGGTCTGGGTGTACGGCGGCGGTCCCCTGACTTGCCACAGCGGGGGAGCTAGCGTTGATTACAGCGGCTCGCCCCTGACCCCGATACGGGTGGTGGGCCTGAGCCGGGTGCGGCAGCGAACGCGCGTGCCGCTGCGGGGCGGCACCATCCTGCCGCAGGAGGTGGACACGCCCATCCTGCTGCGCGTGCGAGTGCCGGAAAGTTACGAGGTGTCGTCCGGCTCCACGGGCGGAAGCGTGGAGGACTGGCATAAACTCGCCCAGAGCGACACCTGCCAGGAGTTCACCGAACTGTACGCGGATGAGGCGCACCTGAGCCGCGAACTCAGCCTCACGCCCCCGCCCGACGATGTGCGAGAGGTCGTGCGTCGCTTCCGAGTCGTGTCACCGGGCCAATCAATCTCCCTTAAGGGCCTGACCCAGCGGCAGGTGCTATGGCTGAACGGTGCCCCCGAGTCGCCTCTCACGGACAGGGACACGCTCCTGAAGACGGATGAATGGACGCGGTTCGGCCCGCCCGGACGGGGGGACTGGACCCTCTATTTCGAGGGGGGTCGCGTCATCGGGGAAAGCGAGCCTTCACCCTCGCCCTGACCCCTCCCCTACCCCGCCGCCGCCTTCCTCGCCTCGATCACCTTCTTCGCCAGATGCTCGGGCAGGTCCTGATAGCCGTGCGGCTTGACGCTGAACGCTCCCCGGTCGCCCGTCAGCGAGCGGAGGTCGGCGGAGTAGGTCTGCAACTCGGACTGCGGCACCACCGCCGTCACGGTGATGACGGTGCCCTCCGGCTCCATGCCCTGCACGCGGGCGCGGCGCGTCTGGAGGTCGCCGATCAGGTCGCCTGTAAATCCGGCGGGCGCGCGGACCTTGAGGAGCATGACGGGTTCGAGGAGGGTGGGCCTCGCCCCCTCCACCGCGTTGCGGAAGGCGAGCGCCCCGGCGGTGCGGAAGGCGAGGTCGCTGGAATCGACATCGTGGTACGAGCCGTGGGTGACGGTGACGTGGACATCCTGCATGGGATAGCCCGCGAGCGGCCCCCGCAGCATCGCGTCGCCCACGCCCTTCTCGATGCTGGGGAGGTACTTGCCCGGAATCGCGCCGCCCACCACGCCGGAGCGGAAGGCCGTGCCCTCGCCGGGGTCGAGCCGGATGTGACAGTCGCCGTACTGGCCGTGCCCGCCCGACTGCTTGCGGTGCTTGCCCTGCGCCTGCGCCTGCGTACGGATGGTCTCGCGGTAGGGAATCTGCGGGGTGCCCGTCTCCACCCGCACCCCCAGCCCGGCGAGCTTCTCCACGGCGATGCCCGTATGCATGTCGCCCATGCCGGAGAGCAGGAGTTCGCCCGTCTGCGCCTCGCGCGTGAAGTGCAGGGTCGGGTCCTCGTCCAGCAACCGGGCGAGCGCGGCGCTCAGGCGGTCCTCGTCCTGCCGCGTCTTCGGGTGGAGGGCGACCGTGTGCGCCGGGTCGGGCAGGAGGAGCGGGTCGTACTCGATGGGGTGTGCGGGGGCCGCCAGCGTGTCGCCCGTGTGGAGGTCGGGCAGCTTCGTCAGCACGCCGATCATGCCCGCCGACAGCTCGGGCACCTCGGTCAGCTCCCTGCCGCTCACGACGTAGAGGTGCGCGGGCTTCACGTCCACGCCGCGCGTCGTGTTCCGCAGGGTGTCGCCGGGGCGGATGGTGCCGCTCCACACCCGGACATACGCGAGCTTGCCCACAAAGGGGTCCACGCTGACCCGCCACACCCGCGCACTCGCCGGGGCGCTCGGCGTCGGCTCGCGCGTCTGCCCGTCCAAGCCCATGAGGGGGCCGCGCTCGGACGCGCTCCGCAATCCGTCCACCATCAGGCCGAGGAGTTCGGGCACGCCCACGCCCGTCTCGGCGCTCACGGGCACTACGGGGAAGAGGGTGCCCGCGTGGACGGCGCGGAGGAAGGCGGCGCGCAACTCGCCTTCGCCCAGTTCCTCGCCCTCCAGATAACGGTTCATCAGGTCGTCGTCGGTCTCCACGATGGCGTCCACGAGCTGCTCTCTGGCCTCGCGCAGCGCCGGGCGCAGCTCGCCGGGCACCTCGTCCTCGTTCGCTGCCAGCACGTCCACCACGCCCCGGAAGTGCGGTCCCTCGCCCACGGGCAGGAAGGCCACCGCGACCGGTCCCCGCAGGCTGGCGCGGATGTCGGCGAGGACGGCAGAGAAGTTCGCGCGCTCGCGGTCCATCTTGGAGACGGCGACGATGCGGGGCATGGCGAAGCGGTCGGCGGTCGCCCACACGCGCTCGGTGCCGACCTCCACGCCACCCACCGCCCCGACGAGGATGAGGGCCGAGTCCGCCGCGCGGATGCCGCCCCTGATCTCGCGCACGAAGTCAGCGTAGCCGGGTGTGTCCAGCAGGGTGATCTGCGTGTCCCGGTGCGAGAGCCGCAGCACGCCCGTCGTCACCGAGAAGCCGTGCGCCTTTTCCGCGTCGGTGTGGTCGCTCTGGGTGGTGCCGTCCTCCACCCTCCCCATACGCGGCAAGGCCCCGCCGTGAAAGAGCAGGGCCTCGGCCAGCATGGTTTTTCCCGCGCCGCTGTGCGCGGCGACACTCACGATCCGAACGGGCACGACAGATCACCAGACCCTTTCGCCGGGCGGGGAAACGGGGAGAGTCACCAGTCGCCAGAGAACAGTCGCCAGCCGACCAGCGGGACGCGCCCGTGTTCCAGACCCGGACTCCTAGAGAAGAGAGGCGTGCGAACGACCACCGGGGCGGGCGGGGAGGGGTTGTGAGTGAGCGGAGCATACACCCGGCGGGGAAGGGGTGGCGGGGGAGCGGCCAGCGATCAGCGGGGAGAAACGGAGAGGTCAGACGTGAGATTCGCCCTCTGCCCTCTACGACACGGGAAGTGCAGTCTCTCCCCTGCGAGAAGGGCAACCTCCACTTTCCCTTCCGCCTGACGGCTGACGGCTGACGGCTGACGGCTGAGCGTTGAGAGCGTCCCCGTCCCCCCAGCTTTGTGACCCGTCCTACAGAGTGAACCTCCCCGTAAACTCGCGTCAGGAATGGGTTGGGTTGATACTCAGCAATAAGACAGGAAGCGGACGCACACTGCACGGTGTTGGGCCACCCGGCCTCACGTGATCCGACTTCATTCCATGGAGGTACTTTCATGACGCAGAGCAACCTGATTCGGCTGTCCGACCTGTCGCGCGACGAGACGTACAACCTCGGCGGCGAGGGCGTGTACAACCCCACCGGCAACACGGCCTACGGCACGGGCGACGAGAAGATCGGCACCGTGCGCGACGCGATGGTGGACCCCTCCACCGGGCGCATCCGCTACCTGATCGTGGACGTGGGCGGCTGGTTCTCCTCGAAGGAAGTGCTCGTGCCCGTGGGCCACGCCCGCTTCACGGACGACGGCGTGTACTTCGACAACCTGACCAAAGATCAGGCGCGTGACCTCGGCGAATACCGCTACGGCGAGGCGTACACCGACCAGTCCTTCGAGAGTGACGAGCGCGTGCTGCGCGGCACGGGCGCGGCGGGCATGAGCACGACGACCACGACCACCGACACGGACGTGAGCGGCTACCGCGAGCGCGCCTTCCAGACGCCCGACCGCCTGCAACTGCTCGAAGAGCGCCTTGTCGTGAACAAGGACCGCTTCCGCGCGGGCAGCGTGGAGATCGGCAAGCGCGTCGAGACGCACCAGGAGAACGTCAACGTGAACCTGGAGCGCGAGGAGGTCGTCATCGAGCGCCACGCCGTCACGGACGCCCGCCCGGTCGAGGGTGCGGTGCTGGGCGCGGCCACCGAGACGATGCGCGTGGACCTGGAGGCCGAGCGCGCCAACGTCTCCAAGCAGGCGTACGTCACCGAGGAGGTCGAGATCGGCAAGCGCACCGTGACCGAGACCCAGCAGGTGACGGAGACGGTGGGCCGCGAGGTGCTGGAGGTCAACAAGACCGGCGACGTGGACATGAACGGTGGGACCACGACGACCACGACGAGCACCAGCACGACGAGCACCGACACCAACCGCAAGATGTAAGGACGCGGAGGGCGCGGGCGGGGGCAACCCCGCCTTTTTTCTTCCACACTGGGGTGAGGCAGGAGGGGGCGTATGGACGATCAGGGCAAGGACACGCGGCAAGAGGGCGAGGAGACGCAAACGACCACGGAAAGCACGGGGCGAACCGTCACCACCGAGCAGATCAGCGACTTCAGGAAGGTCGTCGAGACGCTGCGGCTGCACGAGGAACGCGCGGTGGTCGAGGTCGTGCCCGAATCGCTGGGGGCCGTCACGATTCGCCGGGTCGTCACCGAGCGGCAGGAGGTCGTGCCCATCACCCTCAGCAGCGAGCGGCTGGAGATCACCGTGCGCGAGGGCGTGGGGGGCCGCGTGACCATGAACGGCGAGGTGATGGAGGTGGGCCGCACCTACGAGGTGCCGATCTACGAGGAGCGCGCCCTGATCAACAAGGAAATCTTCCCGCTGAGCGACGTGACCATCGCCAAGCAGCGGGAGACGTACAAGCAGGTCGAGACGCTCACCCTGCGCCGCGAGGAACTCGACGTGGAGGACCCGCAGGGGCTGGTCCGCGACCGCACGATGCCGGGGGGCAGCGAGCCGCAGCGTTGATCGTCGCACCGAGGGGGCCGGGGGTGGAGTTGTTTGCCCTCCCGGCCCCTCTCCTGTGATGGTCGCCCCCCACGGATGAAAAGCCCCGCGTATCCTGACCTTCCATGAACGACGGCCCCAGCAGCCCGGTGGGCAGCATCCTCCTCACGCCGGACGGCTCACGCACGGCGCTGAGTACCCGGTTCGGGGAGGCGTACGGCTCGCGGCACGGGGCGGCGGCGCAGGCCCGTCACGTCTTCGTGGAGGGGACGGGCACACACGAGCACCCGGCCCCGCGCGTGCTGGAGGTCGGCTTCGGGGTGAGCGTCAACTTCCGCGCGACGCTGGCGGACGCGGCGCGGCGTGGCGTGGCGTTGAAGTACGTCGCCTACGAGTTCGACCCGGCCCCGGTGAGCGTGCTGCACGAGGTGGGGGCAGGCGGTGAGGGGTATGGACATTCCGCCTGGGACGCGCTTCTCAACGGGTGGGAGCGGGAGTCGCCGCTGACCGTGCAGGCGGGAGATGTCTCCCTCACAGTCCATTTCGCGGACGTGTTGACGGCTTCCCTGCCCGACGATTGGGCGACCGCGCTCTACCTCGACGGCTTCTCTCCCGCCCGCAACCCGGAGGTCTGGACGCCCGAGTTCGTGGCGCGGCTGGCCCGCTCGCTGACTCCGGGCGGTGTCCTCGCCACCTACAGCGCCGCCGGGCATGTGCGCCGTGCGCTGGAGGCGGCGGGGCTGAGGGTAGAGAAGAGGCCGGGGCCACCGGGCAAGCGGGAGTGCCTGCGGGCGGTGCGGGAGCCGTGAACGTCCCCCACGTCCTCGTGATCGGTGGCGGCGTGGCGGGCGCGTCCGTCGCCCACTTCGCCTCCCGCCTCGGCGCTCGGGTGACGGTGGTGGACGCGGGGTTACATGCCGCGAGCGGTGTACCATCCGCTCTCGTCAACCCGGTGCGGGGCCAGTCGGGGGCGGTGGACGCGCGGGCGGTGGAGGGGCTGCGGCTGACGTGGCAACTGGTGGAAATGTTGGAATCGGCGGGCCACGCTACTCCCCACGGGCGGACGGGCGTGCTGCGGCCCGTGCCGGACGAGCGGGCGCGGGGACGGTTCGAGCGGAACTTGCCTTCCGAGTTGCCGCACTCCTGGCTCCACCCCGAGGACGTACCTGTTCCCCTCGCGCCCGGCTGGGACCACGCCCTCTGGTTGCCGGAAGGGGGCTGGCTGGACGGCGCGGCGTTCACGGCAGGGTTGGTCGCCGCGTCCGGGTCGGAGGTCGTGCGGGCGCGAGCAGTCCGCCGGAACGCACGCTCGGTCACGCTGGAGGACGGGAAGGTTCTCACTGGTGATGCGGTGGTGTGGTGCGGCGGGAGCGTCGGCGCGAGTTGGGCGGGCGAAGAAGCCACCCACCGCGCGGGCACACTCCTCACCCTCGACCGGACCGTGACGAGCGTGCCCGTCAGCTTCGGGGCCTACCTTACCCCGGCTGCCGTGGGTGGCGTCCTCGGCGCGACGTTCGAGGCACCCACCTCAACTTGGGAACGACCTCTCCTTCCCCTACGTTCTTTAGGTTGGCTGCTCAGTAAGGCGGACGCCCTGACGGACCTCAGCGGCGCGCGGGTCGTGGGGCGGTGGAGCGGCACGCGCCTCTCCGGGCTGACGGTCGGGCAGGAGACAGACGGCGTGTGGCGGCTCTCCGGGCTGGGGAGCAAGGGCTTTCTGCTCGGCCCCCTCCTCGCGCGTCACATGGCGGGTGACGTGATGCGAGGGTTGGGAATGTGACCCGTGCGGCAGAGGTCGCTTACACTGGCGGCATGGCAACTTACCGCATCTGCCTCATCGAGGGCGACGGCATCGGTCACGAGGTCATTCCCGCCGCGCGGCGCGTGCTGGAGGCCGCCGGGCTGGACGCCGAGTACGTGACCGCCGAGGCCGGGTACGAGTACTACCTCGACCACGGCACCAGCGTTCCTTCAGAGACCTACCACGCGGTCGAGAACACGCACGCGACCCTCTTCGGTGCGGCGACCAGCCCCAGCGGCGAGAAGCCGAAGGGCTTTTTCGGGGCCATCCGTCACCTGCGCCAGAAGTACAGCCTGTACGCGAACGTGCGCCCCACCCGCACTCGCCCGGTGCCCGGTGCCTTCGAGAACGTGGACCTCGTGATCGTGCGCGAGAACACGCAGGGCCTGTACGTCGAGCAGGAGCGGCTGTACGGGGACACCGCCATCGCCGACACGGTGATCACGCGGGGGGCCAGCGACCGCATCGGACGCTACGCCGCCACCCTCGCCCTCAAGCGGCGGCAGAAGCTCACGGTCGTCCACAAGGCCAACGTCCTGCCCGTCACGCAGGGCCTCTTCCTGAACACCATCCTCGAACACACCGGGACCGTGGAGGGCCTGAACACGAACACGATGATCGTGGACAACGCGGCGATGCAGCTCGTCCGCAACCCCGGTCAATTCGACGTGATGGTGATGACGAACATGTTCGGAGACATCCTCTCCGACCTCGCCGCCGGGCTGGTGGGGGGGCTGGGCATCGCGGCGAGCGGTAACATCGGCGACCAGTTCGGCATCTTCGAGAGCGTCCACGGCTCGGCCCCCGACATCGCCGGGCAGGGCATCAGCAACCCGACGGCGACCATCCTCGCCTCGGTGCTGATGCTCGACCACATCGGAGAGAGCGACGTGGCCCGCCGCATCGACAACGCCGTGAACACGGTGCTCACCGAGGGGCCGCGCACCCGCGACCTCGGCGGCACGGCGGGGACGAAGGAGTTCACGGACGCGGTGATCGCCAAGCTTTGAGGGGCAGGGGGAGCGACCAGCGAGTTTTCTTGATTGCCAGGCCCGTTCACCCCCTCCCAGCCTCCCCCCTCAAGGGGGAGGAGCTAAAAGAAAGGGACCGGAGGCAGGCTGTCCGGTCCCTTCCCCTTGCTCCTCGACCTCTCGACTCCTCGACTCTCCCGCTCAACGCTCCCAGAACGGTGGCGGCTCGATGCCCAGCGCCCGCAGATACACGTACCCCTGCCCCCGGTGGTGAATCTCGTTGTCGATGGCGTACAGGGCCGCGTCGAGCGCGAGCATAACGCCCCAGAAGAGGGTTTTCTCCTCGCCGTAGCGGGCGGGCGGAATAGTGGGCAGGCCCTCGTCTATCTTCGCCGTCAACTCGTCCCATGCGGCGAGGAGGGCCGCCCGGTCCTGCGGTTCCGGGGCGGACGAGTCGGGGTTCGGCCACTCGTCGCTGACCAGACCATCCAGCATGTAGGCCGACACGTTGTATAGCTCCCACGCCAGCGCCCCGAAACTCCGCATGGGCGGGGCCGCCGTGAAGGTGAAGAGCTGATCCTCCGGGAACGCCTCGATCATGCGCCGGGTCAGGCGGCGGTGGCCCTGCCAGTGGGTGAGGAGGTGCTCGGGCGTCAGCAGGGCGGCGGGCTGGGCGGTCGCGGTGGCCTGGGTCATGGTTCCTCCGTCGGGAGCCTCGGGCTTCCCACCTCCAGGGTAGGGGCAATTCCCGTCAGGACCTGTCGCTTTCCCGTGGCACACTGGCCCCATGTACGACCCCTCCATGCGGGTGCTCACCGTCCTCGAACTGCTCCAGGCCCACGAGCGGGTGACGGGCGCGGAGCTGGCGCGGCGGCTGGAGGTCAGCCCTCGCACGGTGCAGCGGTACGTGGCCCGCTTGCAGGATTTGGGGATTCCGGTGGAGTCTACGCGGGGCGTCGGGGGCGCGTACCGCCTGAAACCCGGCTTCCGTCTCCCGCCCCTGATGTTCGCGCCGGAGGAGGCGCTGGCCCTCGCGCTGGGGCTGCGGGCGCTGCACCACCTGGGGCTGACCGCGCTGGCCCCGGCGGTGGCGGGGGCAGGGGCCAAGCTCGCCCGCACGCTGCCCCACGCCCTGCGCGACCGGGTGGGGGCGCTGGAGGACGCCGTGCAACTGGATACCCTGCCGTGGACCGTGCCCACCGACGCGGCGGTCCTCGCCTGCCTGCTGGGGGCGATGCAGGCCGAGCGGGTCGTGGCCTTCGCCTACCGCTCGCGCACGGGGGCCGACACCCGGCGGGAGGTGGAGGTCTACGGGGTCGTCCACCTGGAGGGCCGCTGGTACGCCGTGGGCCGCTGCCGCTGGCGGGAGGCGCTGCGGAGCTTCCGCCTCGACCGCATCCTAGACCCCACCGAGGGGGAGGCCACCTTCACCCGTCCGCCCGGCTTCGACGCGCGGGCTTACCTGCGTTCCACCCTCCCCTTCGTCCACGCGCCCCACGCGGTGGAGGTGTGGCTGGACCTCGCGCCGGAGGAGGCCGCGCGGCGCTTCGCCCCGTGGCGCGTGACCCTGGACCCCGGCGGAGAGGGCGGGGGAACGTGGCTGCGCTGCACGCGGGAGTATCTGGAAGAGTTCGCGGCGCTGCTGCTCGGCCAGGGGTGCGCGGTCGTCGTGCGGGAGCCGCCGGAGCTGCGGGAGGTGTTCGGGAGGCTGGCGGACCGGGCGAACGCCGCCCGCCTCGCCCCGCCCGTGCGGGAAGGGCGTGGTAGGCTCCCCGCTTGAGATGCGGGCCTCCTTCACAGTTGTCTTCAGGGCGTGGTTGGGAAGTTTCCTGGGAGCGTTTGGGAAGTCGCCAGTCGCCAGTCGCCAGTCGCCGGAAGGGGCGGGGGGAAGTCAGCCCCTGTTCGTCAAGCGGTCGAGGAAGACAGGAACTCCCGTCTTGCCGCCGCTCAACCTCGCTGGAGAATGGGAAACGGTTCCCAGCCGTATTTTGACGGACCAATATCCCCTCAAGTCCCGGAGCCGCGCGTGACGGTCCTCTGCGCGCTGCTGTCGTGGTTCTTGGTGGGCCTGTTCATTCGGCTGAGCCGGGCGCGCGGGTGGGGCCAGCCCGTGCGGCGCGACGGTCCGCAGACGCACCTCGTCAAGGAGGGGACGCCCACGGCGGGCGGCGTGGCCTTCGTGCTGGCGCTCGCCGTGGTGTTCTTCCCCCTGTACCTCACGGGCCGGGCGGGTGACGGGCGCGAGCTGCTGCTGATGCTCACCGCGTTGGTGATGGGGTTGATCGGCGGGATCGACGACCTGCTCAAGATTCGCTCGCGGATGCTGGGGCGCGGCAAGAAGGAGTTGCTGGCCCGCGAGAAGTTCCCGCTGCAAATCCTCGTGGCGCTCGCCTTCGCCTTCTTCGCCGCGCCGCTCGCCAGCCACGAGGTCCTGCCAAATTTCGGCCTGGTGCCCGACATCGTGCTGCTGACGCTCGTGATGGTCGGCTCGGTGAATGCCTTCAACTTCACGGACGGGCTGGACGGACTGCTCGCGGGCGTCGCCATGATCGTGCTGCTGCCGCTGCTGGCGCTCTCGCCCGTCTCGGCGCTGCTCGTGGCCGCGCTGCTGGGCTTCCTGTGGTTCAACGCGCACCCGGCGCGGGTGTTCATGGGCGACATGGGGAGTCACGCCATCGGGGCGATTGCGGCGGGCGCTTACGTGCTGTACGCGGACGTGTGGCTGCTGCCCCTCGCGGCGATCATCCCGGTGGTGGCGGTGCTGAGCGTCGTCCTTCAGGTCGTGTCCTTCCGCACGCGGGGCAAGCGCATCTTCAAGATGAGTCCCATTCAGCACCATTTCGAGCTGAGCGGCTGGCCGGAGACCCACGTGACGCTGCGTTTCTGGGTGGTGACGGCGGTGGCGACGGCGGCGGTGTGGTGGGTGCTGGGGGGAAGACCGTAGCGGAGGAACACGGCGGTTGGATGTTGTCTTGTCATGGACGCGTTGAAGAGATCATTTCAGTCAGGCCAACTGTCATTCTCCAAGTAGAAACGGACGACTTGATCTACCTCCTCGTTTGTCGGTGACGGATGGAGAACTTTGAAGTAGTAGGCCAGCTCGCCAAAGGGCATGGCCTCGACATAGCCCTATGCTGTAAATTCCTCAGCAGTGGCGTTATATAGTTCGACGCTCGTATAGTTAATTTCAAGCAACATGTATTTTGGCGCACCTGAATCAAATTCGTTGAACCAAACGTTCTGAGCCACAACAGACTCGTCTTCCTCCAGAAGACTCAACGCGTTCTCGAAGGTCTTTCTGAAAACAATTCGACTCATAGCCGCCTTTCTGATGCCGTTAAATGACTACAGCACTACTCTACCAGTGGGACGACACGTTCAAACCGCCAAATGAGCAACCGTAGAGCTAGTGAGTTAGGCCCGAGCTTCTGTCTCCCTTCTCTTTCCTCTTTCTACTCCCCACCGATCCCATACACTCCTCCCGTGTTCCTCAGTCTCCCCTCCCTCCTCGCCCGCCGCGCCCATCTGCCCAGCGAGGGAACGACCGTCTACCGGGCCGCGCACACGACCGAGACGGGCGGGCGGTTCACGCTGGACGTGGCGGGGGATGTGGGGGTGCTCAGCCTGTATGTGGAGCGTTCTCCAGAGGAAGAGAAGGAGTTAGCAGCAGCCTGTGCGGAGGCGGGCGGCTTGGCGGGCGTCTACCTCAAGCGCCGCCCGGTGGAGGCCCGGCACGCGGCGAATGTGGCGCGGGAGTGGCTCTCGCCATCGGAGTCCATTTGGGGTGAGGCTCGGCCCGAGGTCGTGGGGCTGGAGAACGGCGTCCCCTTCCTGATCCGGCCCGGCGCGGACCTGAGCATCGGCCTGTTCACGGACGCCCGCCCGGCCCGCGCATGGGTGCGGGAGAACACACCGCCGGGAGGCCGGGTGTTGAACACCTTCGCCTACACCTGCGGCTTTGGGCTGAACGCGACGTTAGGAGGCGCTGGCGTGGTCAAGAACGTGGACCTCTCGCGCAAGGTCCTCGCGTGGGGGCAGGAGAATTACGCGCTGAGCGGCCTTTCAGCGCCCGATACCGACTTCCTGTACGGCGACGTGTTCGACTGGCTCGCGCGGCTGGCGAAACGCGGGGACACCTTCGACCTCGTGATTCTCGACCCGCCGTCCTTCGCGCGGGGGAAGGCCGGAGTCTGGCGGGCGGAGCGGGATTACGCGGAGTTGGCAGTTGCAGCGGCAAACGTGACCACGCCGGGCGGTCGCCTCCTCGCCATGACGAACCACGCGGGGCTGACAGCGGGCGCGTTCGAACGTCAGGTTGTGGCGGGGCTGGCGCGGGCGGGTCGGTCGGCCCGGCTGGACACGCAGCTCTCCCCCGGCGAGGACTACCCAGGCGCGACTCACCTCAAGGCGCATGTCTGGACGCTGGACCCTTAAGCTGCCCCCATGACGGCGACCGTGACGGCGGTGAGCGTGAGCGTGACCCACAGCTTCAGCAAGGCCAACCGCCCGAGCATCCGGCTGCTCGCGGGACTCGGGGTGGAGGGCGACGCGCACGCGGGCACGACCGTTCGGCATCGCTCGCGGGTGGCGGCGGACCCCACCCAGCCCAACCTGCGGCAGGTCCACCTCCTCCACGCCGAGTTGCACGACGACCTTTGGGCGCGGGGACTGGAGGTGTCTGCCGGGCAGATGGGCGAGAACGTCACCACGCGGGGGCTGGACCTCCTCGCCCTGCCACGGGGGACGCGGCTGCACCTCGGGACGGGGGCGGTGGTGGAGGTGACGGGGCTGCGGAATCCCTGCGCCCAACTGGACGCCTTCCGGCCCGGACTCCTCACGGCGGTGCTGGACCGCGACGAGGGGGGCCAGCTCGTCCGCAAGGCGGGCATCATGGGCGTCGTCCTGCACGGCGGAGAGGTCAAGGCCGGGGACGGAATCGAGGTCGAGTTCCCGCCCGAACCGCATCATCCGCTCGAACGGGTCTGACCCGCTCGTCTCGGCCCGAAGCGTGATTGAACAGTCGTCTCGATGGTTTCGGCAGGGAAAGGACCAGAGTCTCCCCGGCCCTTCCTCATTGCGGGGGCGGGGACGGGGGAACGGGCACACCGTCGGCATACAGCGTGTCTCACCCAAAAACTTTTCCCAGACGGGCTTTTCGAACTGTGTGGAGCGGTCCTCTTCCCGCACCAATTTGCATCAAAACCCGGCGGGCGTGACGGACGCGCGCCACTGCCGGGTTAGAATACGGGGCGTGCAGGAACTTCGTGCCTCCCAACCCATCGCGCGTCCCCGCGTGCTCACCGCGCGGGGTGGGGTTCAGAGCGTGGTCGGGGAGTGGCGGGGGCAGGAGGTGTTCGTCAAGACCCTGCTGGCGGGCACCCCGGAGGCGACCCTCCGCTTCGGCCACGAGGGCGAGATTGCCGCCTCACTCGACCACCCGCTCGTCGTGCCGCTGCTGGCGCGCACGCCCCGGCAACTGATCTTCCCGTTCGTGCCGGGCCGGACCCTGCGCGAGGTGATCGAGGACGGCCCCCTCTCCACCGACGCGGCGCTGTGCGTGGTGAGCGGCGTCCTGCGGGCGGTGGGACATCTCCACGCGCGGGGCGTGACCCACCACGACCTCAAGCCGGAGAACGTGCTGCTCCGGGACGACCGGGCGCGGGGCGAGGCCGTGCGGCTGGTGGACTTCGGGATGAGCCATTCGCGGGCGCTGCCCAGTGACATCCACGACGGCACCCGCATGGGCACCCCGCACTTCATGGCCCCCGAGCAGTTCCGGGGCGTGCGCGGCGACCCCCGCAGCGACCTGTACTCGGTGGGCGTGCTCCTCTTCGACTGTCTGGCGGGCCACCCCCCCTACGAGGACGCGCTGGGCTGGCTCGTCGGCCTGAGCGACGACCTCGCGCCCCTGCCCGGTCCGCCCGAAGTCCATCCCATCATGCGCGCCGCCCTGCAACGCGACCCGGAGGACCGCCCCGCCTCTGCCGGGGAGATGCTCGCCGCGCTGAAGAACGCCGAGGACGCGCTGAGGCCGCCCGACCCCTGCCCGCCCCTCACATGACCCTGCTCGCCTTCAGCGGCCACCGCTTCCTCGCGGAGGAGACGATGCGGGGGACCCTCACGGCACGCGGCCTGAGCGTGCGCGACCTGCCCCGGCTCGCGGGCGAGGAGGTGACGGCGCAGGCGCTGGCCCCCCTCCTCGCCCCCGGCCTCTTCGGGGACGGCGGGGTGATCGTGGACCTCGCGGGCGTCAAGCCGGATAAGGCTTTGCTGGAACTGCTCGCTTCCGCCCCCGTCACCGTCGCCGTGCTGGACGAGGCCCCGCCCGCCACCCGCCTCAAGCTGTACGAGTCGCGCGGCGAACTCCACCCCTCGCCCGCGCCGCAGAAGGCCGGGGAGGTCGCCGGATGGGTGACGCAGAGGGCGCGGAAGTTGGGCCTGAAGCTTGACCGGGACGCCGCCGCCTACCTCGCTGAAGTGTTCGGCCCCGACCTGACGGGCATCGCGGGGGAGCTGAACAAGCTCACGCTGCTCGACCCGCCCCACACCGCCGACCTCGTGCGCCGGGTGGTGGGCCGCGAGCCGCCCGGCGACTCCTTCGCCCTGCTCGGGGCCGCGACGACCGGGCACCCCGGCGAGGCCGTGACCCAACTGCGCCGCCTGCTCGCCGGGGGCGAGGACCCCTTCAAGCTCCTCGGGGCCGTGGTGTGGCAATACAGCCTCGTCGCGCGCTGCGTGGCGCTGATTCAGGAGGAGGGGCGCGTGACCGAGGCCGCCGCCGCCAGTCGCCTCGGCGTCAAGCCCTATCCGGCGAAGAAGGCGCTCGACGTGGCCCGCCGCCTCTCGGAGGACCGGGTGCGCGGCCACCTCGCCCGCATCCTCGACGCGGACGTGGCGATGAAACGCGGGCTGGACCCCTCCGCGACGCTGGAACGGCTGGTCGTGCAGTTGAGCGTGTGAGGCGTTGTTCCTCCTCCCCCCTTGCGGGGGAGGCCGGGTGGGGGGTGACAAGCGAAGCTTGCCCTCGTTCTTCGTCTTGACTCCCCCTACACCCGCACGAGGAAGGCCGACTCGATCACGTCGAGGTCGCGGATCGCCTGAAGCTGCTCGGGCGTCAGGCCGTCGTCCAGCGTGAGGGTGAAGAGGGCCTGCCCACCCTTCTCCGCGCGGCCCAGCGCCATGCCCGCGATGTTGACGCCCCACGTGCCCAGCAGGTTGGAGAGCTTGGCGACCGCGCCGGGTCGGTCCTCGTTGGAGGCGATGAGGATGAAGCCCTCCGGCGCGAGTTCCACCCGGAAGTTCCGAAGCCGGGTGAGGCGCGGGCTGCGGCCAAAGACGGTGCCGCCGACCGTGCGGGTGCGCTGCTTCTCACCGGGGACGCCGCTCGTGACCTTGACGATGACCTCCGTCTGGTAGTCGGGGCTGTCGGTCTCCTCGCGCACGGCGAGGTTCAGGCCGCGCTCCTTCGCCAGCGCGCGGGCGTTGATCAGGTTGGGGCGCTCGTCGGTGCTGCCGCTGAGGTAGCCCACGAGCACCGCCGTCACCACGGGCGCGGGGTCGGCGGGGAACTCGCCCCGGAACGTCACCTCCAGGTCGTTCGCGCCGGGCAGCAGTTGCGCGAGGATGCGCCCCAGCTTCTCGCCGAGGTCGAGGTAGCCGCCCAGGGCTTCGAGCGTCTTGGCGTCGAGCGCCGGGGCATTCACCGCGCCCCGGCTCACGTCGCCGTGGAGGGCGGCGAGCACCCGCCCCACGATCTCCGCCCCCACCCGCTCCTGCGCCTCGCGGGTATTCGCGCCCAGGTGCGCGGTGATGCCGAGATTAGGAGCATCAAGGAAGACGTGACCCGGCGCGGGCGGCTCCGCCACGAACACGTCCACCCCCGCCCCGAAGAGGTGGCCGCTCCGCAGCGCCTCCACGAGCGCCCCCTCCTCCACGATGCCGCCGCGCGCCGCGTTGACGACAATGGCACCGGGCCGCAGCAGCGCGAGTTCCCGCGCGCCGATCATGCCGTTCGTCTCCTCGGTGAGCGGCGTGTGGACGCTGAGGAAATCCACTCCGGCCAGCAGCTCGTCCAAGCCAGCGGCGCGGGCCACGCCCAGGCGCTCGAACTTGCTCTCGGGAACGTAGGGGTCGTAGGCAACCACGTTCAGCCGCAGCCCCTGCGCCCGGTCCGCCACGATGGAGCCGATGCGCCCCAGGCCGACGATGCCGAGCGTCTTGTCCTTGAGTTCCACGCCCAGGAACTTGCGGTCCCACTCGCCCGCGCGGGTCAGGCGGTCCGAGCGCGTCAGGCCCCGCGCGGCGGCGAGCAGGTGCGCCAGCGCGAGTTCCGCCGCCGAGACGTTGTTGCTCTCGGGCGCGTTCAGGACGAGGATGCCCCGCCGACTGCACGCCTCCAGGTCGATGTTGTCCACGCCGACGCCGCCGCGCCCGATCACCTTCAGGCGCTCGCCCGCCGCCTCCAGCAACTCACGGTCCACCCGCGTCCGGCTGCGGGTGATGAGGGCGTCGTAGCCCGGCAATCGGCGCAACGTCTCCTCGCGGGGGAGGTTGCCCTCGTAGTCGATCTCGAATCCGGCATGGGTCAGCTCTCCGGGGTTCATCTCGTCGCAGATCAGGACGCGCAAGGCGGGGCGTTGGTCGGCCACCGCTTCACTGTGGGCGGGGAGGGAGGCGGTCATGCGGTCAGGGTAAGCCCGCCGGGCGCGTGCGGGCGGGAATTGGCTAGGGCAACGGGCGGGGGCGGACTGAGTAACGAGGTGGAAGAAGGTCGGTTCAGTGAGGACGCAAGACATCGTACCTTGAGGCATGAATGTCCCCGCTCCTCGTAGAACACGACCAAATGCTGTGAACGAACGGGACTTCGCCACACTCCTGGCGTTCCTCGAACGGGGCGAACTCGGTCCCGTCAGACCAGGTATGACGCGTAGCCAGGTGGTTGATGTTCTCGGCCAATCGACAGACACGAGTAATCCGCGAGCAGTGCTTCCACCCTTTGAAGTCCTTGGGTATGGGCCTTGGCTGGAACTCACCTTCAACGATGGCATCCTGGAGTACCTCAGCCTGCGGTACAAGTGGCAGCGATGGCGACATAGGCACCTGCGGCTGCCCGGCGTTTTTGCGGCACCGTGGGCATGGAAGGTATCAACGTGGAGTTACAGCCGCTTCCGCACCCTTCTCCATACGCGGGGCTTCGGCTACCGCCTCACCGAATGGGACGACGGGAGCGCCACGGTGGGGCTGCTCGCCGGAGCGATCATCTTTGATCATATAAGCAGCATGGGATTGCACTCGATCAGCCACTCAGCGTCGAGCAACCGAATACAGATGAAGCAAACGAGATGGTTGGCACCGCCACAGCCCCTGCGCTGGAGACGCCCTCCCTCCTCTTCCCTGCAAGACACGCCAGCGTGACGGCTGTTTCTTAAAACTGACTGGGACATATCGGCCCCAAGCTGCCTCCCCCTCTTCGGGGGACTGGATTTTATTTTTAGGCATGCCTAAAATATGGCATGTCTGTCCCGCCCCCCTCTTCCGACTCGGTTGCCCTGCCCCCAGACCCGGCGCAGAGCTTCGACGCCCGCATGACCCAGCGGGCCACGGAAATCCTCGCCCGGCCCGCCCAACGGCGGGGGCTGGCGCGCGTGCTGCCGTTCGTCGGCCCGGCGGTGGTGGCGAGCATCGCGTACATGGACCCCGGCAACTTCGCCACGAACATTCAGGGTGGGGCACAGTTCGGGTACACGCTGCTGTGGGTGATCCTGGCGGCCAACCTGATGGCGATGCTGATTCAGAACCTCAGCTCGAAGCTGGGCATCGCGTCGGGAAGGAATCTGCCGGAGGTCATCCGCGAACGCTGGCCCCGGCCCCTCGTGTGGTTCTACTGGGTGCAGGCCGAGATCGTGGCGATGGCGACCGACCTCGCGGAGTTCCTGGGGGCGGCGCTCGCCATCCACCTGCTGACGGGGCTGTCGCTGATCTGGGGCGCGGCCATCACGGGCGTCATCACCTTCTGGCTGCTGACCCTCCAGCGCCGGGGCTTCCGCCCTCTGGAGATCGCCATCGGCGCGTTCGTCCTGATCATCGGGATGGCGTACCTCGTGCAGTTCATCATCGCGCGGCCCGGCGCGGAGGCGTTGCGCGGCTTCGTCCCCTCCTTTCAGGGCGTGGACAGCGTGTATCTCGCGGTCGGCATCATCGGCGCGACGGTCATGCCGCACGTGATCTACCTGCACTCGGCGCTGACGCAGGGCCGCGTGCCCACCCGCACGGACGAGGAAAAGCTGCGATTGTCGCGCCTGAACCGGGTGGACGTGGTGGCGGCGATGGGCTTCGCGGGTCTCATCAACATGAGCATGCTCGCGGTGAGCGCGGCGACCTTCTTCGGCAAGGGCGTGGAGAACGCCGGGGACCTGACGGTGGCGTACCAGACGCTGACGCCGCTGCTGGGGTCCGCCGCCGCCGTCGCCTTCGCCATCGCCCTGCTCGCCTCGGGTCTGAGCAGCAGCGCGGTCGGCACGATGGCCGGGCAGGTCATCATGCAGGGCTTCGTGAACTTCAGCATTCCGCTGTGGCTGCGGCGCACCATCACCATGCTGCCCGCCTTCGCCGTCATCCTCGCGGGGCTGGACCCCACCCAGACGCTTATCCTCTCGCAGGTCATCCTCAGCTTCGGCGTGCCCTTCGCGCTCGTGCCGCTGCTGCTCTTCACCGCCCGCCGCGACGTGATGGGCGTCCTCGTCAGCCGCCCGGTCGTCACCTTCCTGGGCTGGACCTTCGCCCTGCTCATCATCGGGCTGAACGGGTATCTGCTGTGGGGGGCATTCTTCGGGTAGACGACGGGGGGAGGCGTCGGGGGGAGTCGTCATTTGCGTTCACCACGGGGCAGGTGAGCTGCCACAGTGCAGGGATGGAACGCCGCCTCCCTGAAGCCGTGCGCGAACGAACGCCGGTCGAGAAACTCGTTTGGTTGTATGTGAGGCAGTACCCCGGACAGCACAGCGTCGCCAGCCTGGACAAGGCGCTGGGCGTTTATCCGGCCCGTGCTCTGAATGCCCTCGTGGACGCCGGTCTGCTGATCGAGGAAGAGCCGCCCACTCGCATGAAGGGCGGCAAGTATCGCGCCATCCTTCCCTCTCCCGAAGAGGCGGCAGCGTGACCGACCTGGACCCGGTGGCCGCCGGAATTGCCGAATTGCTGGAGGAATCCGGCCTGCCGACCGAGCGGGCACACGCCCTCGCCGTGCAGGCCGCCCACCTGTGCCGCCCCGTCTCGCCCGGCCTGGCGTGGGGGCGGCTCTTTCCCTCCGAGGTGCCGGGCATCTGGCAGCGGGCCACCCGCTCCGGCACCCGCCGCCTCGTGCTGGAAATCGTCGCCGGGGCCGACCACCGGGAGGACGACACGGGCCACGTGACAGTGAGCGTGCTGGAGACTGGCCGCTGGCCGGACTGGACCGACGAGCATACCCGGCAGCAGGCGGCGACGGACATCCTGATTCACCACCAGATGCCCGAGCTGGACGGATACGGCCTGGAACCGCCGATTGGGTGGACGCCCGAGGACGGGGACCCGGACGCCGACCCTCGACTCTTCCGCTCCCGCGATCCGAACGAGTTGAACTGACGGCTCCCTACAGGCTCACGTCCCGTTCCAGCGCCTCCCGCAAGCGTCTCCGGTACTCGGCCCCGCCCACCTCATAGATCCCCAGACGGGCGAGGTGCGGATTCTGAATCTGCGCGTCCAGCAGCGAGAAGCCCCGCGCGTACAGGTGCGCCGCGAGGTGGACGAGGGCCGCCTTGCTCGCGTTCGGAAGGCGGTGGAACTTGCTCTCCGCGATGAACGCGCCGCCGAGCGCCATGCCGAGAACGCCTCCCGCCAGCTCCCCGTCCCGCCAGACCTCGAAAGAGTGGGCCAGCCCCGTCCCATGAAGGTGCGTGTACAGGTGCGCGAGCGGCGGGCTGATCCACTCGCCGTCGCGCCCCGGCGAGCCGGGCAGGAGGCCCCGGCACCCCTCCACCACGTCGGGAAAGGCGGTGTCCACCCGCACCTCGAAGCGGCCCAGCTCCCGCCGCAGCCGCCGCGCCACGTGCAATCCCTCCGCTTCGGTGAGCGGCACGAGCGCCCGCCGCTCCACCGTGTACCACTCCACGCCGCCGCCGTTGTCCATCAGGAAAGCGCCCCCCACATACCCCCGCGCGACCTCACGGGTCAGGGGGTCGGGGTGGTGGAGGAAGAAAGAGGCCTGTGGCATGTGGCTCGTCGCTTGTGGAGGAGAGGAGGAGCCTCTACGGGCCACAAGCTACACGCCACGGGCTACCTCGGGTACAACACCGCCTGCGTACACCGGAACAGCGCCATCACCCGTCCCGCCTCGCTCCTCACCTCGGCGTCCCAGACCTGGGTGGTGCGCCCGGCGTGGACGACGCGAGCCTCGCAGGTGACGACCCCCTCGCGGGCGGTGGAGAGGTGGTTGCTCTTGAGTTCGATGGTGGTGAAGCCGCTCGCGCCCTCGGGCAGCAGCATCCGCGTGCCGTAGCCGCAGGTCGTGTCCGCCAGCGCGACGACGGACGCCGCGTGGAGGAAGGAGTTGGGGGCGAGGAGTTCCCGGCGCACGGTGAACTCACTCCGGAGCAGGCCCCGCTCCGCGTGGGTAAAGCGGATACCGATGAGGCCGGGCAACAGGCCCTCACCGAAGGCGTCGAGTTCCTGAAGGGTGGGAAGGTCGGGCATGGTGGGTAAGCTATCAGCCGTCAGCCGTCAGCCGTCAGCCGTCAGCCGTCAGCCGTCAGCCCTGAGAGGTGAAGGCTCCGGCTCTCGCGTTTCCCTTGCTGGCTGCTGGTCGCTGGAAGCTGGCCGCTCTACCTCGGCCACACCCGGTTGATCCATCCCAGCGGATTGGTGCCCTCTCCGCGCACGCGCATTTCGAGGTGCAGGTGCGGCCCGGCGCTCAGGCCCGTGGAACCGACCTCACCGATCTTGTCGCCGCGCCGGACCCTCTGGCCGACTTTGGCAATGACCCGGCTCTGGTGGAAGTACAGGCTGGTCAGGCCCGCACCGTGATCGATAACGACGAGGCCGCCGCGCACCGGGTAGCGGCCCGCGATGACCACGGTGCCGTCGTTGATGGCGGTGACGGGCGTGCCGACGGGGGCGGGGTAGTCGGTGCCGTAGTGGTACTGGACGGGGCCGCCCGCGACGTAGGTGCGCGGCTGCCCGAAGGCGCTGCTCTGCGCCCGCACGGCGACGGCGGGCTGGAAGGGCCGCGACCAGACCTGGGGGGTGCGGCGGCTGTAGGCCCGCTCCACGGCGGCGTCCTCGGCCTTGCGTCCGGGGTCCTGAAGCTTGTTGCTGATGGCGGGAGGCAGGTTGAGGTACTGGATGGTCTGGGTCAGGCCCGTGACGGGAATGCTGCCGCGCACCTGATCGCCCCCCACCCGAATCTCGTACACGACGGGCGTGGTCTTGCCCAGCACCACGCGCCCCAGCACGACGAACTCCCCCGCCGCGCCCGTGGGCGTCAGCCACTCCTCGGGGCGGCGCACATCCTCGCCGACCTCGCTGGGGAACCGGACCGTCGCCTGCCCCGCACGCGGCCCGCTCAGGCGCAGCACGAAGGCGTCGCCCATCCGCAGCGAGGTGGGCGCGACCACCGTCACGCCCGCGACCTGCGCCGTCCCCACGGGCACCGGGCCGGGCAGCGGGGCCGAGCCGGGAGCCGGGGCGGGGGTGGCCGTCGTGGGGGACTGGGTGGGCGTTGGAACCGTTGGAGCCGCCGCACCCGGCAGTTTCAGCGTTTGCCCCACCTCCAGCGAGGTGTTCTTCAACCCATTGAGGCGCACGAGTTCCTCCACGGTCGTGCCGTTTCGGCGCGCGATGCTGTAGAGGGTATCGCCGGGTTTGACGGTGTACGCGCCCGCCACACCCAGCAGGAGTGCGGCGGCGAGCAGGAGGGAACGGGGGGGCATAAGGAGCAGAATAGCCGCATCGGGGAGGCAAGGTCTACCGTGGCGCTGGCCCAGCGGCGTGCGCCCACACGCGCAAATGTGGGTGCTGGATTTATCCCTGCCCCGTATCGAGCACCAACGTCACCGGGCCGTCGTTCGTCAGGTCGAGGGTCATATGCGCCCCGAAGACGCCCTCCCCCACCGGGACGCCGTGGGCGCGCAGGGCCGCGTTGAACTCGGCGTAGAGGGCGCGGGCCTGTTCGGGCGGGGCGGCCCCCGTGAAGCCCGGACGGTTGCCCCGCCGGGTGTCGGCGTACAGGGTGAATTGGCTGACGCTGAGGACCCCACCGCCGATGTCGAGCAGGCTGAGGTTCATCCTGCCCGCCTCGTCGCCGAAGATGCGGAGCTTCACGATCTGGGCGGCAAGTCGCCGGGCCGTGTCCGCCGTGTCGTCCGGGGCCACCCCCAGCAGGACGAGGAAGCCGGGGCCGGTCTCGCCCGTCACGCGGCCCTCCACCGTGCAGCTCGCCCGCGTCACCCGCTGGAGCACCGCCCGCATTCAAGTCCCCCTCACTCAGTTACCCAGCCGGGCGCGCAGGCTGCCGATGGCGTCGGTCAGGAGTTCCGCCTCGGTGAAGTCGAGGTTGCCGCGCGTCTTCTCGGCGAGCATGGTCAGCAGCCGCAGTGAGCGTTCGGCGGTCTGCCGCGCCCGATTGCTGTCGAGCAGGCCGTCGCGCGAGGCGCTGGCGGTGGCGGCGTTGAGGTCCCCCAGCGCGGCCTCGGCGGTCGCCTGGAGCGAGTTGATGAGTCCGACGAGTTCCTGGTTGGGCATGGGGGGCAGTGTAGGCCGTGGAGCCGGGTGGGGGAATCTGCCTGACCGCCTCTGCCGCGAGGGGCGAAGGCGTGTCGGGCCTGGGCCTCTGTCCCCATTCCCCAACGCCTACAACGTCTTCTCCATAAAAACCCAGTACCCGCGCAGAGGCTCCGGCACCTCGCTTTCGGGGTACATGACGACTTTCCCGAAGCCCATTTCGCGGTACAGGGCGTGCGCGCCCCTCCACGACACTGGGCTTTCCAGCAGAAGTCGGGCATAGCCGATGGCGCGGGCCTCCCGGATGGCCGCCCCGAACAAGGCCCGCGCGACGCCCCGCCTGCGGTACTCGTCCCGCACGTACATCCGTCTGATCTGTCCGGCGTCCCCCCGCAGCCGGGTCAGAAAGATCATGCCCGCCAACCCGCCATCCGCCTCGGCGAGGAAGAGGCCCCCGTCCGGGGGAAAGTAGATGTTCAGATGCTCCATGTCGCCGGCGATCATCCTCTCCACGTCCAGCCTGATCTGGAACTCGCCCTGAAGCTGCGCGTTGACCCAGGCAAAATATTCGGACTCCAGCTCCCGAACGCGCCCCTCGTGTGCCCGGTCGATGATTCGCGTGATCTGCGTGGCCATTCCCCGCACCCTAGAACAAAGTCGGCTGATCGCCCTCCGGCAGGGCAGACGCGGCCAGCCCCTCCGGCTCCTTCTCGCCCCTCAACACGGCGGCGGCCTCGCGGATGTCGCGCCATGTCAGGCTCCTGGGGCCGCCGGGAGCGCGGGTGTCGTGGTGGAGCAGGTAGGCGGGGTGGAACATCGGCATCAGCAGGGCCTCGTAAGTGCCGCCCTGCCCGTCGTCGTGGCGGTAGGGGTGCCAGAGGCCGCGCACCCCCGTGATGCCGGGACGGGTGCCGAGGAGATACCCGGTCGGCGTGTTGCCCAGGCTGAGGATGACGCGCGGGCGCAGGAGTGAGAGTTGCGGTTCGAGCCACAGCCGGGTACAGGTGGCCGTCTCGTCGGCGTGCGGCGTGCGGTCGCCGGGCGGGCGGCACTGGACGACGTGGGTGAGGTAGGCGTCCTGCCGGGTCAGGCCCACGGCAGCGAGGATGCGGTCGAGGAGTTGCCCTGCCCGGCCCACGAAGGGCAGGCCCACCCGGTCCTCCTCCCCACCCGGTCCCTCCCCGACGATGAGGAGCCGCGCCGCCGGATTGCCGTCCGACACGACGACCTGTGTGGCACCGGGGCGCAGCTTGCAGGCCGTGCAGGCTCTGGCGCGGGCCTCCAGCGCGCGTAGGGCCGCCATGTCCGCCACGGTCACGGGATCGCCTCCTGACGTGGGAACTAGTTCGCCGCCGCCGTGCCCGCCGCGTCCAGCCGGGGCCGTTTGCTCCGGGCCTCCCGCCGGGTCTTGGGGTCGAGGCCGACGAGGAGGAAGAAGTTCTCCAGCGCGTTCTCGCGGCCCTTCACGTCGGCGTGGTCCGGCTCGGGCGTGCCCGTCACGAAGGGCAGGCGGCGGTACAGGTCCAGCGCGTACTCGATGACCTCGTCCGGCGCGTGCTCCCCGGCGTGGGCGCTCAGCTCGGCGTACACCTCGCGGCGGCTCTCCGCGTGCAGGAGGAAGGCGTCCGGGTGGGGCGTTTCCGGCGCGCGCAGCATGTCCTGGCGGGCGATGCGGCGGTAGTGCTTGAGACCTTGCAGGATTTGGTCGGTGGTCATCGGTTCCCTCATGGCTCCTCCGGCACAGGTGACGCGGCGCGACCCGGTAATGCCGCTGAGTATAGGTGGCCGGGCATGGCCCTTCCCCACGCTCCACCTTCATGAGTAGGATGAGATCTGTAACCCCCTCTGGAACACCTTTTTAGGCGTGTGAGACGCTGCCCTCGTCCCACGACATCGTGTGAGGTCGTTTTTGAGAAAATTGAGTCTGAGACAAATTCCACGCTTTTCTGACGCCCCCATCAGGAAGCATAAACAACGTATAGCTGCATAAATAATGTCACTTCTCTCAAGTATGAAGGGCAAATAAAATAAAGACGGGTTAAACTTCTCCCCGACGATGAATGCGCTCCGAATCCTCCTGACCCTCACGGCCCTGACGAGCGGGGCTTCCGTGGCCGCTCCCTACACCGTGAAGGCCGGTGACACGCTCTACAGCGTCGCGCAGAAGTTCGGCATGGAGCCGGTGCAGGTGATGCAGCTCAACGGGCTGCCCAGCCCCACCCTTCAGGTCGGTCAGACGCTGGAAGTGGGCGGCGCGGAGGCGGCGGCTCCAGTGACGGCGACCACGGCCCCGGCTGCTACGCGTCCCGCCCCACGCCCGGCGGCCCCGACCGCCACGCTGCCGAAGGCCACGCCCACGCCCGCCCCGCAGGCCGCCGCTCCCCGTGGGGGCAGCGCGTTCATCCGAACGGCGGCGACCCGGTTCCTCGGCATCCGCTACGCGCTGGGGAGTGCGGGCGGGCTGGACTGCTCGGGCTTCACCATGCGCGTCTTCGGCCAACTCGGGGTGAGGCTGCCGCGCACCGCCGCCGCCCAGTGGAGAGCGGGCGTGGGCGTGAGCCGCCGCGACCTGCGGGCGGGCGACCTCGTGTTCTTCAACACGACCGGGCGCGTCGCCAGCCACGTCGGCATCTACCTCGGCGACGGCCTGATGGCGAACGCCAACTCCTACCGGGGCCGCACGGTCATCGAGCCGCTGTTCGGCAATGCGTACTGGGCCAACCGCTACGTCGGGGCGCGGCGGATTCTGAGCTGAGGGTCTGACGGGCGGACCGTCTAACCGTCCAACGGTCTAACCGTCAAAGGGGAAGGGGAGGAGCCACCGAGTCGGCTTCCTCCCCTTCCTTCGCTTTGACCTACTGTCTGATGATCTCGGCGTCTTTCGGGAGGGCTTTGAGGGCGGAGACGGTCAGGCCGCTGTTGACGCGGTAGTTCGTGACGTTGAGATCGGCGAGGACCCGGTTGCCGCTCCCCACGAGTTGCACGCGGGTGGGACGCCAGCCCGCCTCGGTGATCCAGACGCGGGCGCGGTCGGTGCTGGCTCCGCTCTTGGGCGTGGCCTCCAACTGGTAGACCTTGCGGCCCGCCACGGTCGTGGTGCCGAGCAACCTGACGTTGTAGGTGCTGAGCAGCGTCGCGGCGTTCGTCAGGCCCGTGAAGTCCAGCCCGCCCAGACCCGCGCTCGCGGTGGCCGTCTTGGTCGGCGTGACGGTGATCTGGTTGGTCAGGAAGAGGTACTGGCGCACCTCGTTCCGGTCGGCCACCACCACGTTGTCCGCGAGGGCGTCGGGGGCCGTGAACTGGATGCGGGCGACGTTCTGCGCGGGGATGCTCTTGACGGTGAGATCGATCCTCTGGGCGGCGGTCTCCAGCGTGGCGCTGCCGCTGAGGCGGAAAGTCACGTCGCGGGCGGCCTTCTGCGCGGCCTCCACGCGGCTGAGGATGTCCTGGGCGGTCTGTGCATGGGCACCTGACGCGAGGAGGGCCACGGTCAGGAGGGGGAGGGTCTTCTTCACGTTCGCAGTCTCCCACCGCCTCTCATGAGAAGGGCGGGCGGACGCTGACGAGGGGTTCACGGCCCCGCTGGGCCGCCGATTGGCCCGTCACCCGGCCCCTCCTCGGGCGGGCCGCCGAGCGGGAAGGTGTAGCCCACCCGCGCCCCGAAGCCGGTTGCCCCACCTTGCAGCCTTCCGCCCCGCACGTCCACGCTGAGGGTGCCGCTGCCGGTGGGAACGCGGACCTCGGTGCCGACGCGCAGGGGCGCGCTCGCCGTGCGCCACGGCTCGTAGGCGACGTAGACCTGGGCGAGGCTGCCCTCCCCGAGGAGGTCGGGGGCCTGGACACTGCCCACCGCGCCCCACGTTCCCAGTCCGGCCAGCGCGTCCAGCCCCAGCGTGAGGCCCGACTCCGCCGCGTAGGTGACGCCGCCCGTCACGCCGAGGATGTCCCGGCCCGCCCGCGCCCCCAGCCGCAGGGTGACGGCCCCGGTGCGCTCGGTGGCGGGGTCGGCCTCCGGGTCGTCGCCCTCGGCGGGGGGCAGGACGCGGGTGAGGTCGCGCCGCCACTCCACCCCCGCCCGCGCGTGGGGCTGCGCGCCGAGTTCGCTGCCCGCCACGGCGACGAGCGTACGACTGACCCGATACCGCGCCGTCAGGTCCGCGTTCGCGCCGTGTGCCCGCAGGTCGGTCGGGGCGAGCGTCCACGCGGCGAGGGGGTCCACCGCCGTCGCGTCCGTGGTGAAGAGGGTGCCGCCCACGTTGAGGGCGACCGGGCCGAGGGTGCCGCTCACGCGCGAGGCGACCCGCACTCCTCCCCGCCACGTCACGGCGGCGTCGGCACCCGCGCTCACGGCCCCAGCAAGGGGAACGGCGAGGCCCTGCGTGACCCCGACCTCCAGCGCCCGGTTCGACACGCTCGCGGCGAGGCTCCCCCGTCCCAGCGTCACGTCGCTCACGCCGAAGCGCACCATTCCGCCGTCACGGAGCGACACGCCGCCGCTGCGGTACGTCACGCCAAATTCCAGATTCACGGCACCCGCCGTCCCGCCGCTCACGAGGGCGAGGGTCGTCAACAAGGCTTTCATGGGGGCAGCGTAGCCGGTTTGGGGGGAGGGGTTAGGAGTTGGTGCGGTCCTCGTGTCTTGCTCCGGCTTTCGACCTCCCCGGCGCAAAGCGGGTAACGTGGGCCGCATGAGGCGTCTCCTGCTCGTTCCGCTGCTCGCTCTCGGCTTCGGCGCGTGTGCCCCCCGGCAGGCCGTTCAGGTGCCCACCTTCGAGGTGGAGCAGGTGCGGCTGACGAGCCTCACACTTCCCAGCGGTGCAAGTCCCGCCGTGGCGAACCTGACGCTGCGGCTGCGGGTGGGCAATCCCAACGCGGTGCCCGTGCGCCTCGCCAACTTCGCCGCCCGGCTGTTGATCGACGGGGCGGACGTGGGCCGCCTCGACCTGCCGAACGTGAGCCTGCCCGCGCGGGGCAGCACGCTTCAGGACGCGAACCTCGCCATTCCCGTCACGCTGGGCACCGCCGGGGCCTTCCTCAAGGTGGCGCGCGGCACGCAGGTGGCCTACCGGGTGGACGGGACCTTCACCGCCGACCTCGGCGTGCTGGGGCGGCCCACCTTCGGGCCGTACACGCTGGCGCAGGGGGTGTGGCAGCAGGCGGCGATTCTGCCGTTTTGAGGAGCGGCCAGCTTCCAGCGACCAGCCGCCAGCCTCTAACTGTACTTCGGGGATATTCAGGGAGGGGACGGAGAGGCCAGCATCCGAGATGCTGGTCTCTGTGCTATGGCTCGTCCTCTTCCTCGCTGGACCCGACACTTCCCCACTTGGTTTGCGCCCTTCCTGA
>NZ_JAZHPF010000025.1 GCF_036543075.1 Deinococcus sp. YIM 134068 | reverse complement strand
AGTCTGGAGCTGAGCCAGGACAGCCTGGTAGAGTCGAGGAGCGTCCCCGGCGGCATTTTCAGTTGTCACAAACAGAAAGTGTCCCCTACCGGGGACGCTTTCTCATACTTTCTGTCAGGCGGTCAGGAAGAGTGGTTAAAGGTTCTTCGAGAGGATGGGGCCTTGGGGATTGTAGAAGAGGTCATGGACGGGGCGACTGAGAAGGACACGGGCATCATCTTCGTCGTTTGCTGAGCGGCCTCAGCACGGTTAGCTCCTTCAAAGAAGAGAGGGCGGCCCTCTACCGGAAGCCGCCCCCTGTTCCCCCTTCGCTTACGCCTTCGCGGGCTGTGCCCCGCTCTTGCGGCGTGCCCTCCACTCCTCCAGGTACACGACCATCGGGGCGACGATGTAGATGGACGAGTACGTGCCGACGAGGATGCCGACGAGCATCACGAGGCTGAAGTCGCGCAGCACCGGGCCGCCGAAGATCAGCAGGCTGACGAGCGGGAGCATGGTGCATACGGAAGTCATCAGGGTGCGTGAGAGCGTCTGGTTGATGGACGTGTTCACGATCTCGCGGTAACTCTTGCCACGCATCTCCCGCAGGTTCTCACGGATGCGGTCGGACACGATGATGGAGTCGTTGAGCGAGTAGCCGATCAACGTCAGCAGCGCGGCGACGCTGGCGATGGTGAACTCCAGACCGAGCAGGCTGTAGAGGCCCATAGCGATCGCCACGTCGTGAACCGCCGCCACGATGCTCCCCAGCCCCATCACGAAGTCGAAGCGGAAGCCGACATACACGAGGATCAGGCCGAGGCCCAGGAGCACGGCATAGACCGTCTTCTGGGTCAGCTCGCGGCCCACGGCGGGGCCGACCGTCTCGGAGGACTGGACCTCCCCCTGCGGCAGCCGGGCGACGGCGGTGCCGAGGGTCTGGACCTCGGCGGAGGTGAGTTCGGGCACCTTCACGGTGTATTGCGCGCCGCTCAGGCCCGGCGTCACGTCGCGCTGGATGGTCGCACTCTGGGCGTTGACCTTGCCCACGCCCGCGCCCGTCACCGCCGCGCGCATCTGCTCGGTGGTCGTGTTCGCGCTCGCCCGCACGGTCAGGGTGGTGCCCGAGGTGAAGTCCACCCCATAGTTCAGACCCTTCGTCGCCAGGATCAGCCCGCCGCCGAGGGCGAGGATGAGGCTGGCGGTGGTGACGATGGGAGCTGCCCGCATGAAGGCGATGTTCGTCTTGCCGATGCGGGTGGGCGCGCTCATGTTCGGCCTGCGCCCCGCGAGCCACTGCATGAACCACTTGGCGAACACGAGGTTCGAGAAGGTGGAGGCCACCACGCCGATGATGAGGGTGACGGCGAAGCCCTTCACCGCCCCGGTGGAGTAGTTGTAGAGCGCGAGCGCCGAGAGAAGCTGCGCGGCGTTCACGTCGAGGATGGCGATGTTGGAATGCTCGTACCCGGCGGCGATGGCGTTCTTGATGCCCTTGCCCTTCGCCATCTCCTCCTTGATGCGCTCGAAGGAGACCACGTTGCCGTCCACCGCCCCGCCGATGGTGAGCACCAGCCCCGCGATGCCCGGCAGCGTCAGCGTGACGCCGAAGCCGCCCAGGAGGCCGAGGATCACGACCGCCGAGAAGAGCAGGCCCAGCGCCCCGACCAGCCCGAACCAGAAGCCGTAGTACACGAAGAGCATGGCGAACACGAGCGCGATGCCGATGAGGGACGCGATGGCCCCGCTGCGGATGGCGTCGGCCCCCAGCGTCGGCCCGATGGCGCGCTCGGCCTCGGTCCTGATCTTGATGGGAAGAGACCCCGACTTCAGCACGAGCGCGAGCTGGCCCGCCTCCTCCGCGTCGAAGGAACCGCTGATCTGCACGTCGCGGAACAGCCGCTGCTGAATCGTCGCCACCGACTGAATCTGGTCGTCGAGCACGACCGCCATCAGCCGCCCGACATTCTGGCCCGTGAAGGTGCCGAAGGTCTGCGCGCCCTGGTCCGTGTTCTGGAAGGTGACGACCCAGCGCCCGGAGGTCGGGTCGGTCGCCGACTGGGCATTGGAGATGACCTCGCCCGTCGCCTGAACGGGGCCGAGGTCGGTGAGCTGGTAGCCGCCCGTCTCCGGCTTCTGCTGCGCGAGCGTCGGGTCGGGCTGCGCGCCCTGGTTCACGATGCGGAACTCCAGCCGCGCCGTCTGGCCGATGATCTCGCGGGCGCGGTTTTGCACGGCTGGGGTCGCGCCGGGAATCTCGACGACCACGCGGCGGCCACCCGCCACGGTGACGGTCGGCTCGGCCACGCCGAGGGCGTTGATGCGGTTCTCGATGACCGTTTTCACCCGGTCGAGTTCCTCGCGGGTGGCGGGGCCGCCCTCGGGCGCAAGCTCTATGCGAAGGCCGCCCTTGAGGTCCAGCCCCAGCGTCATGAACTGGTACTGGGCGTTCCAGAGGCTCAGGGGCGTCTGCGGGTGTTCCCAGGGCCGCCAGATGTAGAGCAGGCTGCCGAGCAGCGTGAGCAGCAGGAAGAGACCCGTCCAGCGGTTCGGCTTGCCCGCCGTCGGGGCCGCGCGCCGGGGGGGTGGGCGGCGGTTGCGATTTGAATTGTTGTAGGTCACAGGGAGGACTCCGGGAAGAGGCAGAAGGCGGATGGCAGAGGGCAGAAGGTCCTGTTCCTCAGCCGCCGTCCGTCTGTCGCCGTCCCAGGAGGGCGAGGCTCCGTTTGGGAAGGGGGGCCGTCCAGATTGGGATGAGGTCGCCCACCCTGTCCGCCCGCCCCGGCACCCGGAAGGGTTCGGGCGGCGTGGCCGTAAGGAGGGCCGGGCCGGGTGTGGGCTGTGGCGCGGGCCTCAACTCCGGGAGGGCCGGGGCGACGCTGCCCGCCGTGACCCGCGCGCCGGAGTCGGTCACGGGCGGCTGGTGCCCGAGCAGCACCGCGAGGACCGAGAGCAGAGTGAGCAGCCCCGGCCACGCCGCCACACGCGAGCGCCACGGGGGCGTCACGGAGTTGGAAGTGGGCTGGGGCTGAGGCATAGGAAGTCACGCGGCGTCGGGCGGGGCCGAACGGCGAAGCGCCACAGGATAGCAAAGCGGTCGGAACGGTTTGCCGGAGAATCCCTCAAAGGGGACTGGGGGTCTACTCCCTCTCCCCTCGTGGGAGAGGGCCGGGGTGAGGGGGCGTGTGACCGGCTCAACTGTTAAGAAGGGGCTTCGGCCTTCCCACTGTCTCCTGGAGGCCAGGCCCGTTCACCCCCTCCCGGCCTCCCCCCTCAAGGGGGAGGAGCAAAAAGAACACCCTAAATCCCCCCGACCCAACGTCCTTCTGACCCAACCCTGAGAGGCCGCGCAAGACGTGCCACGCTCGCCCCTCCAACCCCGTTAGCCTCCGTTTAACCTCCCCCCTTCACCCTGACCACGTGCCCGGTCGTTCGGCCCGGCACACCCCCAGAAAAGGAGCGTGTCACCTGTGAAAGCCAACTCCAAGAACCGTACCGCCCTCCTCGCCCTCGTTGCCTCCCTGCCCCTCACGGCGGGACTGGTCTTCGCCCAGCAGGCCGCGCCCCAGCGGGTCCAGCCCGCCCAGCCCGGCCAGAGCAGCGCCCAGCCCGGCACGGCCCCCACGCGCCAGACGAGCACCACCAACTACGGTGACGTGTACCTGCAACGCCTCGCCGCGCAACTCGGCGTCAGCGTGGAGCGTCTGCGGGCCGCCGCCGTCGCCGCCGGGAACGCCACCATCGACCAGGCCGTGCGGAACGGGGACCTCGCCCAGAACCGCGCCGCCGACCTCAAGAACCGCTTGCAGAACGCCCCGCTGAACTTCGGGCGCTTCGGCGGCCCCGCTGGTCAGGGGCGCGGCGACTTCGACAACGGGCGGGGTGCGCTGAACGCCCCGAATGCCCAGACCCAGGAGCGGGGCACGCGTGGCAGTCTCGGCCAGGCCATCAGCGCCGCCGTCGCCCGCACGCTCGGCCTGAGCGAGCAGGCCCTCTTCCAGCAGCTCCAGAGCGGGCAGACCGTCCGCCAGCTCGCCCAGGCGAAGGGCGTCAGCACGCAGGCCGTCCACAACGCCGCCGTCGCCGCCCTCCGCACCACCCTCACCGCCGAGGTCCGCGCCGGGCGTCTCTCCCAGGCCCAGGCCCAGCAACTCCTCACCCGCGCCCAGGCCGACGCCAACTTCGGCCTCGACTTCGGCGGGCGGCGCAACGCCCCCACCCGCGACGGCCAGACCACCCCGCGCAACTTCAACAACTAGCCTTCTCCCCCACAACGAAGAGGGGCAGCCCCCACTTTGGGAAGCTACCCCTCTCTTTTATCTGTTGCTGGCCGCTGGTCGCTGGAAGCTGGCCGCTCCCTACGCCTGCGTCACTTCCACCATCTCGGTCGCCTCGATGATGTCGCCCTCCTGCACCTCGTTCCAGTCGACGTTGATTCCGCACTCGTAACCGGTCTGCACCTCGCGCACATCGTCCTTGAAACGCTTGAGACCGACGATGGTGCCCTGGTACACGACCTGCTTGCCGCGCGTGACCTTCGCCTTCGCGTTGCGCCGCAGCAGCCCGTCGGTCACGTAGGACCCCGCGATGTTGCCGCTCTTGGGGTGCTTGATGATCATGCGGACCTCGGCCCGGCCCAGGTAGCGCTCCTCGAAGACGGGTTCGACGGTCCCCTTGATGAGGCGGTCCACCTCGTCGATCAGCTCGTAGATGATACGGAAGCTCTTGAGGTCGATGCCCTTCTGCTCGGCCATCTTCTTCACGCCGCCCGCCGCCGTCACGCTGAAGCACAGGATGGTCGCCTCGGCGGTGGAGGCGAGCAGCACGTCGCCCTCGGTCGGCGAGCCGATGCCGGAGAGGAGAACGTTGATCTTCACGTCGTCCGTCTCCTTCTTGGCGAGGATGCCCTGGATGGCCTCCAGGCTGCCCTGGGTGTCGGCGCGCAGGATGACGTTCACCGTGCGCGTCTCGCCCAGCGGCCCCATCATCTCCTCCAGGGTCAGGCGGCGGCGGCCCCGCGCGTCCTCGGCGTCGCGCCGCACGCCCACGCGCCCCGCCACGACCTCGCGCGCCTGGTGTTCGTTCTTCGCGCTGCGAACCGTCTCGCCGCTGACGGGCGTCTCGGAGAAGCCCAGCACCTGCACGGGCGTGCTCGGCCCGGCATCCTTGATGCGCCCGCCGTTCGTGTCGGTCAGCGCCTTGATCTTGCCGTAGCCCTCGCCCACCACGAGGAAGTCGCCGACGTGCAGCGTGCCCTCCTGCACCATCACGGTGGCGAGCACGCCCGCCTGACGGTCCACCCGGCTCTCGATGACCACGCCGCTGAACTCGCCCTTCGGGTCGGCGCGCAGGTCCTCCAGCTCGGCGGTCAGCGAGATGTACTCCAGCAGGTCCTCCACGCCCTCGCCCGTCCGCGCGCTCACGGGCACCACGATCAGGTCGCCGCCGTACTCCTCGGGCACGAGGTTGAGCTGGGTCAGGTCGGTCTTCACCCGGTCGGGGTCGGCCTGCGGCAGATCGATCTTGTTAATCGCCACGATCATGGGGACCTTCGCGGCCTGCGCGTGGGCGATGGCCTCGCGGGTCTGCGGCATGAGGGAGTCGTCGGCGGCGATTACGATGATGGCGATGTCGGCGACGTTCGCCCCGCGCGCCCGGATGGTCGTGAACGCCTCGTGGCCCGGCGTGTCGATGAAGACGATCTTGCCCTTGCTCGTCCGCGCCTCGAACGCGCCGACGTGCTGGGTGATGCCACCCGCCTCCTTCGCCGCCACCTTCGTCTTGCGGATGTAGTCGAGGAGGCTCGTCTTGCCGTGGTCCACGTGCCCCATGATCGTGACGACGGGGGCGCGGTGAGGGATTTCGCGGGCGGCGGCGGCTTGCGGCTCAGGCTCGCGCTCCACGGTGGCGGTCGCGGCGGCTTGAGGGGCGGCCTGAGTTTGGGGAACGCTGGCCTGGGCGGGTTCGGCGGCGGTCGAGGTCGAGGCCGTGCCGCCCGCCTTCTCCTCCTCCAGAATCTGCTTGATCAATTCCACGGTGTCGTCCTCGATGGTGCTGCTCACGCTCTTGTAGGACACGCCGAGGCCGCCCAGGATTTCCAGCATTTTGCCGTTGTCCACGCCCAGATCGCGGGCGAGGGTATAGATGCGAACTTTCGACATGCTCACCTCCGGTGAGTGCCCCCTCCTGGCCGCAAGCGCGGCGGGGGGCGGAAGATCAGGGTGTCATAGGCTGATCCGTAGCTGTGTGAGTCGGGTCTGGGTGGATGAGGTTGGGCTGGGCGGTGGACGGGCGGGCGAGCAGGGCCGCGCTCACCGCCGGGGCGTCCGCCCGGAAGGCGCGGCGCAGGCGTTTTTCCGCCCAGCACTCGGGCGAGTCGGCGCACACGTACGCGCCCCGGCCCGTCCGCTTGCCCGCCAGCACCCGCCAGCCCTCCGCCGTCCGCGTGATCCGCACGAGTTCGCCCTGCGGACGCTTGCGGCGGCAGGCCACGCAGGACCGTTCCGGGACGTGACGTACTCTGGGGGCGGGTGCTGGCGCGGCGCTCATGGTGGGACCTTACTCCTGGGTGTCGTCCGGGCGGGCAGTGGCGACCGACTTGCTGTCCCGGAACAGCGCGTCGAAGGCCGACTGCGCGCCGCCCGTCGTCGGGGCCGTCCGCTCGTCCTGCATGGCCTGCTGCATCGCGGCGTCGAGGTCGCTGACCGCCGCCGTCTCGCGCAGGTCGATCTTGAAGCCCGTTAGCTTGGCCGCCAGCCGCACGTTCTGCCCGCCCTTGCCGATGGCGAGCGAGAGCTGATCGGGCGTGACCGTCACCGTCGCGTCGTGGCCGTCGGGATGGACCTCGATGAGACCCACCTTCGCGGGCGACAGCGCGTTGCGGATGAAATCGCGGGTGTTGCCGTCCCACAGGATCACGTCCACGCGCTCGCGGCCCAGCTCACCCGTCACCGCCTGGATGCGGTTGCCCCGGTGCCCGATGCACGCGCCGATGGGGTCCACGTTCGAGTTGTGCGAGTAGACCGCCACCTTCGACCGCTGCCCCGCCTCGCGCGCGATGGCCTTGACCTCCACGATGCCGTTGGCGACCTCGGGAATCTCCTGCCGCAGCAGGTAGTCGAGCAGCCGCTCGTCGGCCCGCGACGCGAGGATGGTCGGCCCCTTCGGCGTCTTGCGAACCTCCTTGAGGTAAATCTTGACCCGGTTGCCGGGCACCAGCTTCTCGCCGGGAATCTGCTCGCGCGGCGGCAGGATGGCCTCACCCGCGCCGAGTTCCACGAACCAGTTGCCCTTGTTGTCGGAGCGAACGACCTGCGCCGTGAGAACCTGCCCCTCGCGGTCCTTGTACTCGTTGAAGACCACGTTGCGCTCGGTCTCGCGCATCTTCTGGGTCAGCGTCTGCTTGGCGGCCTGGAGGGCGATGCGGGAGAACTTCTCGCGGTCCACCGGGAACTCCATCTCCATGCCCAGTTCCACACCGGGGTCGAGTTCCAGCGCGTCGGCGAGGCTGATCTGGAGGTTCTCGTCCTCCACCTTCTCCACGACCTCGCGCACGATCAGAACTTCGAGTTCGCCGCTCACGGGATCGAGGTGGACCTCCACCCGGCGATCCGGCTCCACGTTGCGCGTGTACGCCTGCGCGAGCGACTGCTCGAACGCCTCGATGAGCTGCATCTCGTTGATGTTGCGGGCCTGCGCCACTTCACGCAGCGCGTCCGCGAAATTGAATTCACCCTGGGTCATACCACTCTTCCTTCCTGGGGGGAGTTGTCGGGGGCGGTCAGCTTTGAGCGGTCAGCCGTCAGCCGTCAGCTCTCAGCCATCCGCTTTCTGCACCGGGCCTTCCTAACGGTGGCGATCGGGGAACTCGGCGAGGTGGCCCTGGAAGGTCCCCACCGTCAGGGTCACGTCCCCGCCCTCCGCGCTGAACGTGACCTGCTCGCCCTGCACGGCCTTGATGGGGGCGGTGAAGGCGTGGCCGTCGCCGCGCACGCGGGCCTTCAACCCGACCATGCGCTCGAAGTGCCGCGCCCGCGTCAGGGGCCGCTTGGCCCCCGGCGACTCCAGCTCCAGGCGGTACTCGCCCGAGATGGGGTCCAGGCGGTCGAACTCGGCCCCGACCGCGCGGCTGGCCGCCTCGAGGTCCTCTACCGTGACGGGCTGCTCGTCGAGGCGGTCCATGCGGATCACCACGATGGGCCGCCGCCCCGGATTCTGCACCTGCACGTCGAGCACCTCGAAGCCCAGGGGCCGCAGCACCCCGTCCGCGAGGCCGTGCAGGCTACTTGAGGTGCCACCTAAGTTGTCGGTTGCGTTGTTATTCATATTGTCGGCCACGGTGAGCGCGGCCCTCCACCACCCCCCTCCACGAAAAAAGGTGGGCTACAGCACCCACCCCTCGTTCGAGGAATTACCCCAGCAGTATACGCCAAATGTGGGGAGGGGCAGGGGAACGGGTCACAAAGGGGGGAGTGGGAAGGGGGAAGGGGGGAGTGGAAATCCCGCCAAAGCTCCCGCTCCAGCCAGCCTTCCCACTGCCCACTGACCACGAACCACTCACCGCTGCGCGTCGATCACGATCACCCCGTCCTGCAAGCGGGCCTGCTCGGCGACCTCGTGGCCGTCGAGCTTTCGCATGTTGCTCAGGCTGCTGCCCTCCGGGGCGCGGGCCACGGCGTCGCCGATGCGAATCTGGGCGCTGGCGATGGGGCGCGCCCACACGATGGCGTCCGCGTGCCCGCCGTAGCCCGCGTGGACGACGCCGCGCAGGGCACCCATGACGATCACGTCGCCCCCCGCCACGACCTCCGCGCCGGGGTTCACGTCGCCGAGGATGACCACGCTGCCCCGGTACTCGCCCCGGAAGCCCGCGCGCAGGCCGTGGGGCAGGATGACGGTCCGGGCGCTGCCGTCGTCGCCCGCCCCCGGCACGGTCACGCGCGGTGCCCGCACGCGGCCCGGCGTGCCCCCCGCGCCCCGGATGGCCCTCAGCGCGGCCTCCAGCGCGGCGGGGTCGGTGTCGCCCCCGATCTCCAGCGTCACGTGCGACCCCAGCAGGTCGGCGCGGGCGGCGAGCGCGCCCGTGACACCCGCCGCCGTGTCGCCCGGTTCGAGGAGGAGGTTGAGGCCGCCGAGCGTGCCGCGAAGCTTCATGATCTTCACTGTAACGGGTGGGCGTGTTGGCGCGGATGGAGTGGACCGGCGCGGGGAGGGGGCGACCTCCTTCTTAAGCTTCCTCATCCGCCGGGGTGCAGGTCACCGGGGCATGGTGTAGACTCTGCCTCATGCTGATTCAGGAGGGCACCCTTGGTGCAGCTTGACCCCGGCGCGGTCGTCGAGGGCCGTGTCACGCGCGTCACCGACTTCGGTGCGTTTATCCAGTTCGAGAACGGTGAGACCGGCCTCGTCCACATCTCGCAGATCGCGCATTCCTTTGTGCGGAACATCCACGACCACGTTCGGGAGGGCGAGAACGTGGAGGTCAAGGTGCTGGGCCGCGACGAGCGGGGCCGCCTCGACCTCTCCATCAAGGAGTTGCTGGAGGAACCCGAGGAGATTCCGCGCCCCCGCGCCATCGGTCGCCAGAGTCCGCAGTTCGAGGCCAAGCTGCGCTCCTTCATGCGCGACGCCAAAGAGCGTGGCGGCAGCGGGGGCGGCGGCAAGAAGGGACCCGCCACGGCCAAGCGCAAGAAATAACGCGCCCTCCTCTCACGACCCCGCCCCCCACCGGGCGGGTTTTCGCATCCCTGGAGCGACCCATGATGCCCGACGCCCCACCCCCGACCGACCACTGGCAGGCCAGGCACTACCGGGACCGCCACGCCTTCGTCTACGAGTCGAGCCGCGACCTCGTGTCGGGCTGGCTCGTGCCGCAGCCGGGTGAGTGCATCCTCGACCTCGGATGCGGGACGGGCGAGCTGACGGCCCACATCGCGGGGAGCGGCGCGGTGGTGACGGGCGTGGACGCCTCGCCGGACATGATCGCTGGGGCGCGGGCACGCTCTTCCGGCGTCACCTTCGAGGTCGGGGACGCACACCTCCTGACCTTCCGTGAGGAGTTCGACGCCGTGTTCAGCAATGCGGCGCTGCACTGGATGAGGCCGCTGCCTCCCGTCTTCGCCAACCTGCACGCGGCCCTGCGCCCCGGCGGACGGCTCGTGCTGGAGATGGGCGGGGTGGGCAACGTGCTCGGTGTGCGGGAGGCGGTGGAGGGGGCGCTGGCGGACCTGGGGTTGCCCGCGCTGGCGCACCCGTGGGTCTTTCCCAGTCCGGGCGAACTCGCCACAACTCTGGAGGCGGCAGGCTTTCGCGTCGAACGTCTGCACCTCTTTGGCCGCCTCTCGGTCCTAAGCGGCGCGGACGGCTTCCGGGCGTGGTTGGAAGGGTTCGCGGGCGGATGGCTCTCACCCCTGAATGACGACGAACGGGCGGCGGTTCTCGCTCACGCCGAGGAATTGGCCCGGCCCCGACTGTGGAACGGGCAGGACTGGGTGGCCGACTATGTGCGGTTGCGGGCGCTGGCCGTACGTCCCTGATTTAGCGCCCGCGCTCCCGGCGCTCCTGCTGGCGCATGGGCATCGTGTCGATCAGCCCCAGCACTGTCTCCAGGTCGGGCAGACTTCGGTAACGGGCCTTGACGCCCCGGTCCTTGCCGATCAGGGCTGTGCGGCCATACGGTGCCCCGGCCCGTCCGCCGGGGTCGGCGAGCAGGGTCAGCATGAGGGTGCGTGGGACATTCAGGCGCGCGTCGCCGGGGGGGAGTAGCGCCACCACCCGCAGGTCGCGCACCTGCAACTCCACGTCCTGCCGCCGCACCTCCGCGAGATAGGACACGGTGGGGTTGTTGACGACGAGAACCCGCTCACGCCCCAGCACGGAGGCCAATGACCAGGGCGTGCCCCCGGCGGTCTTCAGGGTGAAGGGGGCGGCGGTTACCACACCCACGCTCAGCAGGGCAAGGGCGACGGGGAGGACACGGACAGCCATACTCTCAGCCTGCCCGCCCCAGGTGGGATGACAACACGGGCAAGCTCAAGCAGCCCCGCACGCGCCCTCATCCGTCCGCCCTCCCTTATCCGATCAATTCCCCGAACACCGCCCGGCTGATGACTAGTTGCTGAATCTCCGAGGTGCCCTCGTAAATCTCCGTCACCTTCGCGTCGCGGTAGAGGCGTTCGACGGGGTACTCGCGGCTGTAGCCGTTGCCGCCGAAAATCTGGATAGCGTCGCGGGTGGCGTCCACGGCGGCCTCCGAGGCGAGAAGCTTGGCGATGCTCGCCTCCTTGCCGTGCGGAAGGCCCTGTTCCCCCAGCCACGCCGCCTTGAGCGCCACGAGCCGGGCGGCCTCGATGCGCGCGGACATACGGGCGATTTTGGAGGCGACGTTCTCGAACTCGCGCAACTTCTTCCCGAACTGCTCGCGCTCGTTCGCGTACCGGACGGCGTGTTCCAGCGCGGCGCGGGCGATGCCGAGCGCCTGCATGGCGATGCCGACGCGCCCGGAGTCGAGGCTGGAGAGCGCGATGATCAGGCCCTGTCCCTCCTCCCCGACCATGTTCCCGGCGGGAACGCGCACCCCGTCGAACGTCACCGTGGTCGTGTGCGCGGCGTGCAGGCCCATCTTCTCCTCGGGTTTGCCGAACGAGAGGCCGGGCGTATCCCCTTCCACCACGAGGCAGCTCACGCCGCGAGCGCCGGGACCGCCCGTCCGCGCCATCACGAGGTAGGTGTCGGCCTGACCGCCGCTCGTGATCCAGGCTTTGGCCCCGTTCAGAATCCACTCGTCCCCATCGCGCTCGGCCCGCAGGCGCAGGCTCGCCGCGTCGCTGCCCGCCCCGCTCTCGGTGAGGCAGAAGGCACCGATGTGCTGCCCCGTCGCCAACGGGCGCAGGTACTTCTCCCGCTGAGCGTCCGTGCCGTACTTGAGGAGCATCCGCTCGGGCAGGCCGTTCTGCACGGAGACGATCACGGCGACGGAGGCATCGGCGGCGGCAATCTCCTCCAGGCACAGGGCGTAGGTCACGGCGTCGAGGCCCGCCCCGCCCCACGCCTCGGGCACGGTCGCCCCCAGCAGGCCGAGGTCGGCGAGGCCGCGAAGCTGCTCGCGCGGGTACTCGCCGCTGCGGTCGTACCCGGCGGCCAGCGGCGCGACCCTTGCCCGGCAGTAGTCGCGGACGTGCGAGACGATCAGCCGCTGGTCGTCGGAGAGGGCGAACCCCATGCCGGAGTCGGGAGGGCTGGCGGTGGCGGTCATGGGGATACGCTAGCAAACGGGCGTTCGTTGGGGGAGCGGTCAGCCGTCAGCGGTCAGCCGTCAGCCGTCAGCCGTCAGCAGAAGAAAAGTAAAAGCATCCGGGTTCCGCCTGAGATGTTCTCCCCGACGGAACCCGGACGACTCTGCCTAAACGATTCTCAGCGGGCCAGCCCCACCGTCAGGTTGGCCGTGTAGCCCGCCGACGTGCTGCCCGTCACGGTCGCCATCTGGGTGCTGTAGCCGTCGCTGAATACGTTGTCGCTGGCGAGGGTGATGCGGTTGAGGTTGCCGGGCTGTTGGTATAGCCGCTGGTCGCGTAGACCTCGCGGCAGGTGGCCTCGGGCAGCGCGAGCTGGGAGGTCTGAATCTTGTTGGCCGCCGAGGTGGCCGAGGCGAGGGTCGGATAGACCTCGAAGTGGATGTGCGGCCAGCGGCCCGCGTAGCAGCCGGGAAAAACGGTCGTGAAGGTGACGGTGCCGTCCGCCCCCGACGCCTGCACGCCGCGCAGGTAGTCCTCGCCGACGATGGACGAGCTGTAGAGCGAGTAATTGCCGCCCTGCGTGCATTGCCACATGTACACCGCGTAGCCGGACAGCGCCGCACAACTCGCGTTCGTGTTCACGAGCTTGAGGGTCAGAGTGAGAGGCACGCCCGACGCCGTGTTTCCCGTGCCGAGGCTGGTCCGCAGGTCCGAACGGACGATGCCCGAGCGCGTCAACACGTTGATCGACTGCCCCGACGCCACCGAGCCGTCGGCGGGGTATGGTCCGGCGGTCTCGGTTGGAATGGTGGTCGGACAGTCGGCGGTGCCCGTGCCCGTCCCTGTGCCCGTGGCCGTGTCGGTACTCGGCGTGACGGCCCCCGTGCCGCAGCCAACGAGCACCCCGATGCCGAGCAGCCCCAGCGCCAGCACCCGGCGACGGTCCACCACCGGGCGCGACAGCATGTTCACGTCCGCCGTCAGGCCGAGGTTGTTGAAGTCATCGTGGTGGTCGTGGTCGTCGGCGGGGTATGGGGTGATGATCTGGCGCTGGGTCATGGGGAAGTTCTCCTCGGCCCTGAGTGACGCTTTTTCTCGTCTGGACCGCAATTGGAGGAAGGCTAAGGGTGTGTTGTTAAGGTCTCTTCAAGCCTTTGCGAAGAGGGCTGCTCCGAGCAAAAAAGAACGCTGGAGCGGCGTTCGTCGTCTCCACGCCACGAAGAAGTCTTGAACCCTTTACGTCACTTTGCCGGGCTTCCCTCAACCTCAACCCGAAGCCAGACTTTCTCTCAACGCCTCCTCCAAACCACGTCCTCTCCAGCCGACATCCATGCCCAATGCCTCCCCACCCTCCCACCGTAAGGCCGCGCCGATGACCGCGCCGCCCGCGATGGCAAGGGCCACAGCGGTCAGGGCGTCCAGCGGGGCAGCGGGGCACAGCCGGGCCGCCGCCGTCTTCAAGGCAGGCGCGAGCGGCAGCGGGGGCCGGGTGACGCGGACTCGGGCGGGAAGGGGCGGCGGGGTCACGGGGCGGAGTGTAGAGCGTTGGCTGGGAGGCTCGTCAGGGCAAGTGATGAGTGTCGAGCGATGAGTGATGAGGTTTTACGGGCTGGTTTGGAAGGGCGCTCGCCTCGCCGAAACTCTTCGAGCGCCCAGGTTTTTTAGCTCCTCCCCCCTTGCGGGGGAGGCCGGGTGGGGGGAGCAAGCGACACTTGCTTATCTCTTCACACCCACGAAGACTCTCACTTGGTCACGAAAAGACGATCAGGGCTATATCGTCAGGCCGTCGCCCTCATCTGGCTTCAACCCGCGCCCACAGTCTCTACAATGCCCGCGATGACGGCGACAGTTCGGGTGGCGGTGCGGGAATGCGGGCGCTGAGGTGGCTCCTTGTCGTCTTGCTCGTTCTGATGGTGGCGGCGCTGGCGGCCCTTACGCTGGGCGTCTTCGCCTCGCTCAATCCGAACGCCCCGCTGTGGCTGCGCTCCGTTGGCAGCCTGGAGACGGTGCTCAGCGGGCAGGTGGGCCTCGGCGGCGTGGCGACCTTCACCCGCGCGCTGGGGCTGATGGCGCTGACGAGTCTGCTCGCGGGGCTGGCGGCATACTGCAAACCACGTGGCTGAGGGCGGCTTCAGGCCGTCTTCATAGCGCGTGCTACGATTGGGACGTTTTGACCGGAGGCATGGCGTGAGGTTTTCTGAAGACATCGGCATCGATCTGGGCACCGCGACGTTTCTGATTTACAGCAAGAGCCGGGGCCTGATTCTTCAGGAACCCAGCGTGATCGCCATGACGCGCGACAGCAAGCAGGTCAAGGCCGTCGGCGAGGAGGCGTACCGCATGATCGGGCGCACGCCGGGCGGCATCATCGCCGTGCGGCCCATCAAGGACGGCGTGATCGCGGACGAGGGCCTGACCGAGAAGATGATCACCATGTTCCTCCAGAAGGTGCAGGGCGGGGCCGGGCGCATGTTCGGCATCAAACCGCAACTGATGGTGGGCGTGCCCAGCAACGTGAGCGACGTGGAACGGCGGGCCGTGCTGCGCGCGGCGCTGAACGCGAACGCGCGGCGGGCCTTTCTCATCGAGGAACCGCTCGCGGCGGCCATCGGGGCGGGGCTGAAGATCGCCGAGCCGGTGGGCAGCATGATCGTGGACATCGGCGGCGGCAGCAGCGACGTGGCCGTGATTTCCCTGGGCGGCATCGTGGTCAGCGAGTCGCTGCGGGTAGCGGGCGACGAGTTCGACGAGAGCATCATCCGCTACGTGCGGCGCAAGCACAACGTCCTCGTGGGCGAGCGCACCGCCGAGGAGATCAAGGTCAAGGTCGGCGCAGCGATGCTCCTCGACGACAGCGAGAACCTGACCGCCGAGGTGCGTGGGCGCGACCTCGTGAACGGCCTGCCGAAGACGATCACGCTGGAGAGCCGCGAGGTCGTGGAGGCCCTGCACGAACCCGTCACGCAGATCGTGGAGGGCGTCAAGCGCGTGCTGGAGATCACCCCGCCCGAACTCGTGAGCGACATCCTCGACCGGGGCATCGTGATGACGGGGGGCGGTTCGCTGCTGCGGAACTTCGACGAACTCATCCGCCGCGCGACCAACATCCCCGTGACCGTGGCCGACAATGCCGTGGAGGCCGTCGCAGTAGGCACGGGTATGGCGCTGGAGATGATCCCGCTTCTCGGGGACAGCCTCGTGTCCAGCGACCACTACCTGCGCCGCTAGCCCCGCCGCCACCTTCCGCCGTTCCACCGGGGCCACCCATGCGCCCCGGCCTCTCCCCTGCCTCACAGGAGGTCAACTATGGAACCATTGCTCATTCAGGACGTGCTCAAGGTCCTGCCGCACCGTTTCCCCTTCGTCCTCGTGGACCGGGTGCTCATGGCCGGGAACGGCGGGGTCCACGCCCTCAAGAACGTGACGGTGAACGAACCCTTCTTCCCCGGCCACTTTCCGCAGGAGCCGGTGATGCCGGGCGTCCTCATCGTGGAGGCGCTGGCGCAGGCGAGCATGTTCTGTCTGCACGACCAGATGGAGCCGGGGACCATCGGCTACCTCGCCGGGGTGGAGGGGGCGAGGTTCAAGCGCAAGGTGATTCCGGGCGACCAGCTGCACCTGCACGCCAAACTGGAGTTCCTGCGCCGTGGCCTGGGCAAGACGACCTGCCGCGCCGAGGTGGAGGGCGTGGTGGCGGCGGAGGCGACGATTCTGTTTGCGGTGGGCAAGGGGTGAGGGGGTAGTGGTCAGTGGTCAGTGGTCAGTGGAGGTTTGGGCGAAAGCTTTGGGCCTGCACCACGTCTTTCCCACTTCCCACTCCCCACTTCCCACTTCCCGCCCCGCAGGGGCACCATGACCCGCCTCACCCGCTACGTCCTCCGTGAGCTGCTGCCGCCCCTCCTGTCGGGCACGCTGCTGTTCACGGCCATTCTGAGTTTCGGGTACTTCTTCGTCAGCAGCCAGTGGCTCCGGGGGGTGCCCGTGGGGCTGGTGGGGCGGTGGATCGGCCTTCAGGTGCCGGATACGCTCGTCAAGATTCTGCCGATGGCGGTCGTCCTCATGACGGTGGTGGCGTTCGGGCGGCTCGCCACCGAGCGCGAACTCGTGGCGGTGCAGTCGGGCGGCATTGGGCTGGGGCGGGTGGCGCGGCCCGTGGCGGTGGTGGCTGCGCTCGTGACGGCCCTCGCCGTGTGGCTCAGCCTGTGGGTGGCCCCGAGGGCGAACGTGGAGACGCGCGGCCTGTACTGGGACGTACTGACGGGCACGGGCCTGAGTCGCCTCGTCGGGCAGACGCTCGACCTGCGCGGCGGCCTCACGCTGTCGCTGGCGGGGTACGACCACGGGACGCGGCGGATGAGCGGCGTGCGGGTGGAACGCTGGCAGCCCGGCGACCTGCGGCGCGGAACGGTGATTTTCGCGGACGCGGGCACGTTCGAGGGCAACACGTTGAATCTGACGGGCTATCAGGTCTTCACGGTGAACTACGGGGCGGCGGCGAATCTCGCCCGCGTGCCGGAGAACGACCCGGCGGCCTTCCGCGCGGCGGTGGCGGAGGTCTTTCCCAGCGTCGTGCTGCCCGAGCGCGCGGAGGACACGTTGACGCTCGACACCGGCCTCTCGCGGCAGGAGACCTTCGCCCAGTACGCGGACGCCATCGGGGCGGACTCGCAGGGCTGGCCGCAGCTCGTCACCGCCCTCACCGCGCCCGGCGTGCCCGAGGCGGAGCGGCGGGACGCGCGGATCAACCTGAACCGCAAGCTCGCGCTGCCCTTCGGGAACCTCGTCCTCGCGCTCGCGGCCCTGCCCTTCGCGTTGCGCTACGGGCGGACGCTGGGGGTGTCGCTGGGCATCGCGCTGATGATCGCCGTCGCCTACTATCTCCTGTTCTTCGTCGGGCTGACGGTAGCCGGAAGCCTGCCCGCCCTCCCCGAACTCGGCGTGTGGCTGGCGAACGTGGTCTTCGCGGGAGCGGGCCTGTGGCTGCTGAGGCGGGCGTGAGGGGGGACGCTCCCCTGCGGACGCTGTTCGTGTCGGCGTCCATCGGCTCAGGGCACCATCAGGCGCAACAGGCGGTGCAGCAGGCCCTCCGGGACCGGGGCGTGGCCTTCGAGGAGCGCCACAGTGACGCGGTGACGTACCTCAACCCCGCCGAGCGGAAGGTCACGGTGGACCTGTACGACTTCGAGCTGCGGCACGCGCCCTGGATGTACCGGGGGTTCTACCGCCTCACGGACCTCGACCACCCCGTCAACTTCATCAGCCGCGCCTTCTCTTGGGTGGGGGTGCGGGGAATGCTCGCCGACCTGGAATACAGCCAGCCCGACGTGGTGGTGAGCAGCTACTGGGCGTCGGCGGCGCTGGCCGGAACCGCCCGGCGGCGCACGGGCCGCTCCTTCCTGAACGCGCTTGTCGTCACCGATTACCGCGTCCACCACCACTGGGTCCGGCACGAGGCAGACCTCGTGATGGTCGCCGCGCCGGAAACACGGGAGCAGATGGTGGAGCGCGGCCTCTCACCGGAGAAGGTGGCCGTGACGGGCATTCCCATCTCGCCCAGGTTCCGGGAGCTGATCGGGGCGGACAAGGCGGCGCTCCGCGAGCGGCACGGGCTGAGGCCGGGCGAGCCGCTCATCCTCGTGTCGGGCGGGGGGACGGGAACTTACCGGGCGCTGGAGCGGGTTCTGGCGGAGCTGACGAACCTGGGACAGAGGGTGCAAGTCCTCGTGCTGGCGGGGGCGCGGGAGCGGGGGGTCACGCGGGTGGGCGGGGCGACCGTTCACGCGCTGGGCTTCACGACCGATTTCCCGGAACTGCTCGCCGCGTCCGACCTCGTGGTGGGCAAGGCGGGCGGGCTGACGGTGGCGGAGGCGACGACGTTGGGCGTCCCCCTCGTCGTCCACGACCCCATTCCGGGGCAGGAGGAACACAACGCCGACTACCTCCTGCGGCACGGGGCGGCGCTGTGGGCGCGGGGGATCACGGACCTGAGACCCGCCGTCCTCCGCGCGCTCGACGGGGACGAGTACGCCCGCCTGAGCGCGAACGCCGCTCGCCTCGGGGTGCCCGACGCCGCCGATAGGGTGGCGTGTGCATTGCTGCGGAAGCTGGGGCGGGAGTGAGGGGGCGACGAGCGGCCAGCTTCCAGCCGCCAGCGACCAGCGGGAGAGCGGGTTTTCATCCATACAGAACACTTCAAATCTTCTCGGAGGTGATATGAAACGGCGTAGTTGGCTGGGACTCGGTGCCCTCGCCCTGCTGGGGTACGTCGGCCTCCCCTTCCTGCTCGTGCAGCGGCTGGGTTGGGGACTGGTGCGCGAGGGCAGGCAGGAGAAAAAAGCCCTGGCCCTGACCTTTGACGACGGGCCGGACCGTGCGACCACGCCCGCCGTGCTGGACGCGCTGCGGGATGTGGGGGCGCGGGCGACCTTCTTCGTGATCGCCCGGCGTGCAGAGGCCCACCCCGACCTGATCGCCCGGATGCTCGCGGAGGGGCACGAGGTCGAACCCCACGCGGCGCGGCACGTCCACGCCTGGCTGCGGACGCCGTGGGGAGCTTTCCTCGACCCGGTGCGGGCGGCACGGCGCGTTTCTGCCGTGACCGGGCGACGGGTAAGGCTGCACCGTCCTCCGCACGGCGGCTACACCCTCGCCACCCTGCTCGGTCAACGCGCGGCGGGCATGACAGGTGCCCATTGGAGCGTGGAGGGGCGCGACTGGCACCCGGCGTCCACGCCGGAGAGCGTGCGGGCGCGGGTCAACAAGTTGGCCCACCCCGGCGCGGTGGTCGTCCTCCACGACGCGGGGCCGGGAGCACGGAACACGGTGCCCGCGCTTCCCGGTCTCCTCGCCGACCTGTGGGGACGGAGATACGACCTCGTGCCACTCGGTGAGCTGGACGGAGCCGCGCCGCTGACCGCACGGGACCTCCCGCGCCGCCTGCTGTGGGAGCTGGACCGGGTGGTGGACCGCTCGGGCGGCATCCAGCCCGTGGGGGGACGGGCGGACAACCTGTTCCGCATAGGGGCGACGCATTTTGCGCTGGAGGGCGTGACGCTGGCGGACGGGACACCCGTGCCGAAGGGCACCCCCGCCGCCGAGCTTCACCTCAACAGCCCGCTCCTCGTGGACCTCGGGCTGCGCCGGAGCTTCCGGCTCGCGCAGGGAGACTTCCGCGACCTCGCCCGCGACCTCCAGACCCGGCCCGAACTCGCGGACGCGCGGGTCATCTTCGGCGTGAGCACCTTCGCCGCCCTGCTCGCCCGCCTCGGCTTCGAGACACAGAACCTCCAATCTGCCGACGCCCGCCGCCTGCGCGCGTGGTCGGGCGTGCTGCGCCGCGCCTACCGCACGGAGGGGCCGCCCCGCGACCCGCAACTGAGCGTGGTGACGCGGGAGGCGTTCGTGGCCCGGTTCGGGGAACGGTGAGTGGTCCGTGGGGAGTGGGAAGTGGGAAAGACCCTCATCCACTCCCCACGGACCACAACCCACTACCCTTCTCCCCGTGAACTACGACGACTTCGCCGACCTCTACGACCACCAGTACGATGTGTACCGCGACGACCTGCACTTCTACGCGGGCGTGGCGGAGCGGGCCGGGGGGCCGGTGCTGGAGGTCGGGGCGGGCACGGGGCGGGTCACGGCCTACCTCGCGCGGCGGGGTATGCGGGTGGTCGGGCTGGAGCCGAGCGCGCGGATGATCGAGCGCGGGCGTGTGCGGGCGGCAGAGGGCGGGCTGACGCTGGAGTTCGTGCAAGGGGAGGCGGGGACCTTCGCGCTGGAGGAACGCTTTCCCCTCGTCATCGCCCCCTTCAATTCGCTGATGCACCTGTACACGCCGTCCGAGCAACTGGCGGCGCTGGAGAACCTGCGGGCGCACCTGCGGCCCGGTGGCGCGTTCGTCTTCGATCTGTACGTGCCCCGCTTCGGCGAGATGAACACCGTCCGGCACGAGGGCGAGACCTTCCACGCCCCGGACGGCTCGCGGACCGACGTGTTCCTCGTCCAGCGGCATGACCGCCCGCGCCAGCACGTCACCACCGAGTATTTCGCGGACACGGCGGCCCCGGACGGCACCCTCCGGCGACGCCACTACACCCTGACTCAACGGTACTACACGCGCTACGAGGTCGAGTGGCTCCTGCGCTGCGCGGGCTTCGAGGCCCCGCGCGTGAGCGGCAGCTTTCAGGGCGGGCCGTTGGAGGAGTCGAGTGAGGTGATGGTGTTCCAGACGCGGCGGAGGGAGGAGTGACCTCCTTTCAGAACCGCCGCCGCACCTTCCGCACCTCGCGCATTCCCCGCCGCATCCCGTGATCGGGCCTCACCCCGTCGGCGATGAGGTGGAGCCACTGGCTGAGGTAGTAACCGAGGAGGATGGGCACGAGGAACTTCAGGCTGATCGGCTCGGGGATGCGCGGCAGGGGAAGGTCCGGCACGAAGGTCCGCAGCAGGCCGACGACGAGGGCGACGATCACGGCCACGTAGGCGAGGCGGGTCAGCGGGCCGACGACCCAGGTGTGCGAGAGGCCCCGGTGACTGAAGATCATGCCGTAGGGCACCCACAGGACGCCGAGCAGACCCCAGTGCCGCTTGCTGTCCACCCGCCCTTCCGCGAGGTCGAGGTCGGGCGAGAGCAGGAAGGTGCCCGCCGCGAAGCCCAGCGTGAAGTTCAGGGCCTGCACGGGCGTGACGGTGAGCAGCCCCGTCCGGGTGGCGACGAGGACTCCGGCGGCAAGCACGCTGTAGGTGGCGATATTGATGAGGTTGTGGACACGTCCGCTGGGCACGCCCCGCATTCTGCCGCTTGGGGAGGAGAAGGCAAGGCGAGCCTGGGCGTTGATCTCTTCTCTCCCCTCGTGACACTTGCTATGTATAGAGAATAAGCGTGCCAGAAGTGCTTTCTTCTCCCTCTCCCCCTGCGGGAGAGGGTCGGGGAGAGGGGTGACGAGCACCGCTCGTCCTCCTGCCAGACGGCGAACACGCCCTTCCTGCCCGGTCTCTGGTTCACATCGAGCGTTCGTGTCAAAGGCCGGAGGAGGGGAACGACGGGGCAACCCCACCACCCGGCCCTACACAGAATCGGGGCGTCCTCCACAGCCTCCCCAGCCTCATCCTTGACACCACCTCGGGGCACCCCTACCCTGAACGCACGTTGTCCCTTTATTTGCCGCTCACGTCCGACTCCTCCCATGTTGGGCGGGGCGCGTCGTGCGGCGGTGCCCCGGAGGCTTCATGAAGAAACTGCTCCTGACCGCCCTGCTTGCCGCCCTTCCCAGCGCCGGGGCCGCGACCCTCGTGTTCGGCGCGAACGGCGACCCCGTGAGCCTGGAACCCGGCAACATCACCGACGGCATCAGCATCCTCGTGCAGCGCCAGATTTACGACACCCTGGTGGACTTCAAGAACGGCACGACCGACCTCGCGCCCGGCCTGGCGACCGCCTGGCGCAGCAACGCGAACGCGACCCAGTGGACCTTCACGCTGCGCCGGAACGTGCGCTTCCACGACGGCACGCCCATGAACGCCGACGCCGTGGTGTTCAACCTGGGCCGCTGGTGGGACAAGGCGCACCCCTACGGCTTCCGCGACCAGGGCCGCACCTTCGAGATCGTGGGCGAGCTGCTGGGCGGCTACAAGGGCGACGCTACCGCCGTCATCAAGAACATCGTGAAGGTGAACGACTACACCGTGCGGGTAGACCTCAACAAGTCCTCCTCGGTGTTTCCCAACGTGATCGCCGCCGGGTACTTCGGCATCGCCAGCCCGACCGCGATCCGCAAGGAGGGCGCGAAGTACGGCACGCCCGCGAGCAAGCCCATCGGCACGGGGCCGTTCATCTTTCAGACGTGGCGCACGGGCGACCGCGTGACGCTCCTTCCCAACAAGCTGTACTGGGGCGAGAAGGCGAAGGTGGACCAGCTCGTGGTCCGCGCGATCAAGGAGCCGTCGCAGAGGTTGAACGAACTCAAGGCGGGCACCATCGACTTCGCCAACGACCTCACGCCCGACGCGCTGAAGAGCGTGCAGGCCGACCGCAACCTCGTGGCGGTCAAGCGGCCCTCCTTCAACGTGGGCTTCGTCAGCCTGAATAACCGCAAGGAGCAGCTCAAGAACGACAAGGTGCGGATGGCGATCAGCATGGCGATCAACAAAAAGGCCATCGCCGACGCCTTCTGGAACGGGCTGGGCACGAGCAACGCCTCCTTCCTGCCGCCGGTGCTCGCGTGGGCCAACTCCAAGAACGTGCCCGCCGACTACAAGTTCGACCCGCAGGCCGCCAAGCAGATGCTCTCCGAGGCGGGCTTCCCGAACGGCTTCACGCTCGACCTGTGGTATATGCCGGTCAGCCGCCCGTACTTCCCGACGCCCAAGCCCATCGCCGAGGCCATCGCCGCCGACCTCAGCGCCATCGGCATCAAGGTGAACCTCAAGACCGAGGACTGGGCCAAGTACCTCGAAGACCGCAACAAGGAACCCGGCTTCGACATGTACATGATCGGCTGGACGGGTGACTACGGCGACCCCGACAACTTCTACAGCGCCTACTACGGGGCCAACGCCAGCGACGACATCAATTGGAACCCGCCCCAGCTCCAGCGCCTGCTGGAACAGGGCCGCGCCGCCGTGTCGCAGGCGGACAAGGCGAAGGTCTACGGGCAGATTCACGAGATCACGTACAACGCGAACTACCGCATCCCGGTCGTTCACAGCCAGCCGCTCGCCGCCTCCCGCTCCTACGTCAAGGGGTGGATTCCCAGCCCGCTCGGCAGCGAGGCGTTCAACACCATCAGCGTGACGGGCAAGCGGTAAACGCGGGGTGGGCGGGGCGGGCGGAAGGGTGGCCCGCCCCGCGCGTTGTTGATGTGGGAGCGGTCAGCTTTCAGCCGTCAGCGGTCAGAAGAAGATGGGGAGTTGACGTGTTCGTTTGCGTGATCGCTCTGCCTGTTCACCCCCACCCGGCCTCCCCCCTCAAGGGGGAGGGGCAAAAGCAGAAGTAGAGCCAACGTGTTTCTGTCGTTGTTTATTTGAGAAAGGAGGCGTCCTCTTGGGCAATTACCTCATCCGCCGCGTGCTGCGGACGCTGCTCGTGCTCGTGGGTATCAGCGTCGTCGTGTTCGCGTTCGTGCGCTCCATTCCCGGCGACCCGGCGACCGCGCTGCTGGGCGAGCGGGCCACACCCCAGGCCTCCGCCGCCCTGCGCGAGCAACTGGGCCTGAACAAGCCGTGGTTCATCAACTACCGCGACCCCGCCAACCTGCTGGACGCGCAGTATCCCCGCTACGTGGGTCAGCTCGTCCAGGGCGACCTCGGCAGCGGCATCAAGAGCAACATCCCGGTGCGCGACGAACTGCTCTCGCGCTTTCCCGCCACCGCCGAACTCAGCCTCGCGGCGCTGCTCTTCGCCCTCGCCATCGGTCTGCCCGCCGGAATCATCGCGGCGCTGCGGCGCAACAGCGCATGGGACAACCTCGCCACCACGGTCAGCCTCGTGGGCGTGAGTATGCCGGTGTTCTGGCTGGGGCTGCTGCTGTCGTACTTCTTCGCGGTGCGGCTGGGCTGGCTCCCGCCGAGCGCGCGGCTGGGCAACGAGACGGTGCTGGAGCCGATCACGGGCTTCTATGTGCTGGACGGCCTCCTGCGAGGCCAGCCCGCCGCCGCGTGGGACGCGCTGCGCCACCTGATCCTGCCCGCCGTCGCGCTCGGGTCCATCCCGCTCGCCATCATCGCCCGGCTGACGCGCTCCAGCCTCCTCGAAGTGCTGGGGCAGGATTACGTCCGCACGGCCCGCGCCAAAGGCCTCGCCGGACGCACCGTGACCCTCAAGCACGCCCTGAGAAACGCCCTCCTGCCCGTCGTCACGGTGATCGGGTTGCAGGCGGGGGCGCTGCTCGGCGGCGCGGTCCTCACCGAGACGATCTTCTCGTGGCCGGGCCTCGGCTCGTGGGTATACGAGGCGATCAGCCAGCGCGACTACCCGGTGATTCAGGGCGGGGTGATCTTCGCGGCCCTCGTGGTGAGCGTGATGAACCTGCTCGTGGACCTGAGTTACGCGGCGCTGGACCCACGCATTCAATACAGGTGAGGGGTCAGGGTTGAGGAGTCAGGCATTAGGGAGAGGCGAACGTCTCCGCATCCCGCATCTTTTCCCAACCCCTTTCCCCTCACACCTAACCCCCGAGGTTTTCATGACCACCCTCTCCCCTCCCCGCACCGCGCCCAAGCGTCAGCCCAGCATCTTCTGGCGGCGCTTCCGGCGCTCCACGCCCGGCAAGGTCGGGGCCGTCATCGTGGCCCTGTTCGTGCTGCTGGCCCTGCTCGCGCCCGTCATCCAGCCCTACGACCCGACGACCGACCGCAACTACCGCCTCAACCTCAAGCCGCCGAGCGTGGGGGCGCTGTGGAACCCGGAGGTGGCCGAGACGTACCGCGACCCCGCCACGGGCACCGTGAACGCCTGGGCCGCCCCCTTCGGCACCGACAACCTGGGGCGCAGCGTCGCCACCCGCGTGCTGCACGGTGCCGGGCTGAGCCTCAAGGTCGGCGTGGTGAGCACCGTCCTCGCCCTGATCGTGGGCACGCTGCTGGGCGTGCTGTCGGGCTTCTTCGGCGGGTGGTTCGACTCGGTGGTGGGCTACCTGTCGGACGTGATGCTCGCGTTTCCCGGCATCCTGCTCGCCATCGGGTTCGCCTCCATCTTCTCCAGCGACAACCCGCCCCTGCTCATCGCCGCGCTGGACCGTCTCTTCGCGCTGAACAGCCCGCAGCTCGTCACCGCCATGCTCGCCGTGTCGCTCGTGCAGGTGCCCGTGTACGTGCGGCTGGCCCGCGCGGTGGTCCTGAGTGTGCGCGAGCGCGAGTTCGTGCAGGCGGCGGGGGCGCTGGGGGCGGGCACCGGGCGGATGATCTTCCGGCACGTGCTCCCCAACAGTCTCTCGCCCCTCATCGTGCAGGGTGCCCTGAGCATCGCCACCGCCACCATCGAGGTCGCCGCGCTCGGCTTCCTCGGCATCGGCGCGCAGCCTCCCCTGCCCGAGTGGGGCACCATGATCAGCGACTCGCGCCAGTATTACATCGACGCGCCGTGGACGATGGTTTTCCCCGGCCTCGCCATCTTCCTGACCGTGCTGGGTTTCAACCTGCTCGGCGACGGACTGCGGGACGTGCTGGACCCGAGGAGCACGCAGTAGGCGGCATAGGCAGAAGGTCGAAGGCAGAAGGCCACAAAAGCTTTCTGCCTTTTGCCATCTGCCTTCATCAGGCCAACTCGGCCACCAGCCCCGTCAAATCCTCCGCCCTGTACCGCTGCCCCGTCGCGTGGAGAAGCTGGCGGGCGAGGCGCAGGGCGGGCAGCGCGGAAAGGTCGAGGATGGCGGCACCGCTCTGGCCGGTCCCCGCGCGTCCGGTGAGGTCGGCGAGGGTGTGGTAGGGCTGGAGGAGGCCCGGTGGCAGGGTGCCGCCCGTGAGCACCACGAGGTCGGCCCGCTCGGCGAGGGAGGCGAGGGCGGGGTCGTGGCGGCTGAGGGTGAAGGTGCGCGTGCCCGCCGGGAGGTCGCGCAGGAAACGCTCGGCCTCGGGGGCGCTGTCGGCGGCGACGGCCACGCTGCCGAGGCCCAAGCGCACGAGGGGCAGCGCCCGCGCGAGGTCGCCCCCCGAGCCGAGGAGGAGGGCACCCGCGCCGCGCGCCGCGTACCCGCTCGCCTCCACCGCGTCTGAGAGCGCATCTGCGAGGGCATAGGTGCCGTGGGCACCCGCCCCCGTCAGCGCCACGGCATCCACCCGTCCCGCCCGCCGCGCGCTGGTGTCCGGGGTGACGGCCTCCGCCGCCGCCCCCTCCCGAGACTCGTGAACAAGCGCCCCCGAGAAGCGCAGGGTGCGGCACGCACCGATCACTGCGCCGAGATCGCCGCCGGGCACGCTCACCGCGACGAGACCCACGTCCCGCAGGGCACGGGCGGCGGCGGGGCTGTGCCCGACGAGGGCGAGGGGCGCGTCGTTGTGGGCGGTCATCGCCCCGAGTCTACCGTGCGTCGGGAGGAACCTGGATGGCATGAGCAAGCGTGCGGGGCCACCGTGACGGCTCTGGACGAGTGATGTCGGGCGACGCGGCGGGTGAACCCCTCCGTCAGCTTCGCCGACAGCTCCCCTCGAGGGAAGCCTATTGGGTTCTGCCTCCCTTCGAGGGGAGGTGCCCCGAAGGGGTGGAGGGGTCGCCCCCGGCTCGGCGACTCTCCTCATCCCTCCCGCTGCCACACCGTCACGGTATGAGAGGCGCGCACGAGCAGCACCGGGACGGGCGCGTGGTGAGCCACCGCCTCCGCCACGCTGCCGAGCAGGGCACGGCTCAGGCCGCCGCGTCCGTGGGTGCTCATCACGATCAGGCGGGCGTGCTCCTCCCGCGCCACCCCCAGGATGACGTGGGGCACCGGTCGCCCGGTCGCCTGCTCCACCCGTACCCGCGCGCCGGGCAGGCGGCCCGCGAGGTCGGCCTCGGTGCGGTGCCGTTCCTCCCGCAAGTCTGTCTCGCTCGTCGGGGGAATGTAGACCATCCCGTCGGCGACGGCGGTCAACGGGTCGGGTTGCACGTACAGCACGCACACCTCCGCCCCCAGCCCGGCGGCGAGCGCCCCGGCGTGCGCGAGGGCGTGGTCCCCCAGGGCGCTCAGGTCGGTGGTGACGAGGACAGTGGGCCGGGCGGAACTCCGGTCAGCGGACAGCTCATGGGACGGGTCGCTGGACATGCCCGGAGCGTGGGCGCGGCCCGTTACCAGGTCATTACCGGGGCTTGATTACGATGCCCTGAACCCCTCCGCCCCGTACTCGCAGACGACGGGTGCCTCGGCCTCCTCCGGCAGGGGCGGCAGCGCGTCCCGTTCATGGAGTTCGAGCAGGTGATCGAGCACGCGCTGAAAGGCCTCGACCCCATCCGCGTCCACCCCGGACTTGAGGACCACGGCGGCGGCCCCGAAGGTCTCGGCGGAGGGGGTGGTCTGCCGCCGCAGGAGGAACCGGACCTGTTCCGGCTCAGGCCCCGGCTCCAGCGTCAGGTGCAGGCTGGGCACGAGTTGGACGGAGTAGGCGGCGTGGGTGGCCTTCGCCATGCGCTCGAACTGTTCGGGGGAAACGTCCACGGCTCAGGGTAGAGGCGGGAGCGGGACGGGAGCTTGAGCGTTTCTTGCAGAAGGTGGAGGAGCAGCCAGCTTCCAGCGACCAGCAGGAAACAGAATTGGCGGCTCAGCCCGTCTTGCTCTCGTCAACCAGCGCCGGAACACCTCCGGGGTAGGCGGTCGCCTCCAGCCCGTCCGCGCGCAGGTAGCGGGCCGCCAACCCCGACCGCACGCCGCGCTCACACACCACGACGAGCGGGCCGAGGTCGGCGCTCAGGCCGTGGGTGCCGTCCTCGATGGCGTCCAGGGGCACAGCGCGGACGGGCAGGGGTGTCAGGCGGTCCAGAGGCTCGCGCCGTCGCAGGTCCTCGGGGCGCAGGTCGATGACGGTCACGCCGTCAGACAGGGGCATGGGGTCAATGTACGCCCACCGCGCAGGTTCCTCCACCAGCCACAGTGCCGCCGGGCCGCGTGGGATATGCTGATGCCCATGAGAGAGGTCACGCCCGAGGAGGGGCAACGGATGGTGCAGGGGGGCGCGCTGCTCGTGGACGTGCGCGAGGGCCACGAGTACGAGGAGCTTCACGCCGAGGGTGCGCGCCTCGTGCCCCTCAGCGAGTTCGAGGCACGGTACGGTGAGTTGCCGCAGGACCGCGACCTCGTGATGATCTGCCGCAGCGGAGCACGCAGCGCCCGAGCGGGTCAGTACCTGCTTGACCGGGGTTACGACTCCGAACGGGTCGTCAATCTGGCGGGCGGCACGCTGGCCTGGGCGGAGGGTGGCCTGCCCACCGGGGGGAAACAGACATGAGGGACGACACGAACATCACCGATGCCAACGTCACCGCGCAGGGCACGACGCTGGAGGGGCTGCCCACCGAGGAGCAGATTCTGGAGGCCCTCAAGGTCGTCAAGGACCCCGAGATTCCCGTCAACGTCGTGGACCTCGGGCTGATCTACGGGGTGGATGTGGGCGAGGGCGGCGTGGTGGACATCACCATGACCCTGACGAGCGTGGGCTGCCCGGTGCAGGACCTCATCCGCGCCGACGCCGAGATGGCCGTCGGGCGGCTGGACGGCGTGAGCGAGGTCAACGTCGAGTTCGTGTGGACGCCGCCGTGGGGACCGGACAAGATGACGGAGGACGGCAAACGCCAGATGCGGATGTTCGGCTTCAGCGTGTAGGAGCGGTCAGCTCTCAGCCGTCAGCCGTCAGGTATCAGCCAAAAGAAGAGACGCCCCGGCATGGAGCTGAGGCGTCTCTTCCTGCTGAAGGCTGATCGCTGACGGCTGAAAGCTCTCAGTCGCTCTGGCTGCGCGCGATGCCGAGCACGTTCAGAAGCTGGGCAAGCGCCATCGCAAAGCCCGCGACGTAGGTCAGGGCGGCGGCAGTGAGGACGGCCCGCGCGCCCCCGCTCTCCCGCCCGGCGACGATGCCGCGCCCATTCAGGTAGGCGAGCGCCCGGCGGCTGGCGTCGAACTCCACGGGCAGGGTGACGAGGTGGAACAGCAGCGCCCCCGCGAACAGGATCACGCCGAGCCACAGCAGGCCGGTCAGGTTCATGAACACGCCCGCCAGCAGCAGCAGCGGCGCGAGGTTCATGCCCAGGCTCAGCGGCATGGCGAGGCGACCGCGCAGCACGAGGGCAGGCATCCGCACCTTGTCCTGAATGGCGTGCCCGACCTCGTGGGCGGCCACCGCCAGCGCCGAGACGCTGGGGACGTGGTAGTTCGCTTCCGACAGGTTCACCGTCTTGCGGATGGGGTCGTAGTGGTCCGAGAGCTTGCCCGGCACCACGTTCACGGGCACATGCGACAGGCCGTTCTCGTCGAGCATCAGGCGGGCCACCTGCGCGCCCGTCATGTTGTGGGTGTTGCGAACGCGCCCCCACTGGCCGTACGTCCGGCTCAGGTAACCCTGAATCAGCAGCGAGGCGACGAAGATGATGATGATCAGAAAGGTATACGGGCCGAAGATCATGGATGGTCTTCCTCCTGCCCATATCTTAGCCGACCCCACTCAGGTTTCGTGAGGAAGCGGTCAAGAGGATTGAGCGAAGGGAGGTGGGGACAGACCTTTGACCAGTCAATCCTCAAGGGGCGGGCACCCGGAGCGCGTGGACGAAGAAGTGGACGGCGGTCCGCTCCTCCTCGTCCATATCGAGCTTCACGAAGGCGGGCTGGGCGGTGAGGTCGAGGCCGTCGCCCGCGAGGTAGCCCCGCGCGATGGCAAGAGCCTTGACCGCCTGATTCACGGCGGCGGGACCGATGGCCTGCACCTCCACCTGCCCGCGCGACCGCAAGAGCGCCGCGACCGCGCCCGCTACGGCGTTGGGCCGCGACTTGCCCGACACGCGGAGGATTTCGACAGGGCTGACCGCCCCCGGCGGGAGAGTGTTAATGCTTCTAACATAAACTCATTTTGTAGGGTCGGCAATTCCCCCCACCCCCCACCCATCTGGGGGGTTGAGTGAAGTGCCATCTCAGCTCCTCCGATGAGCCTCCCCAGGTGTACAGCCGTGTTCTGTTTCCAGCACGGCGGAGTCATCTCTCCCAAAAGGCAGCTTCCCGATCACGACCAAAGCATTTCGTCCACACCAGTAAAACCTTTACTGCAAAGAGACGCTGCGGCCTACTCCACCCACGCCCCCCGCTCCATCAGCGACAGCACGAGCGCCCCGATGTTCCAGGCGTCGTCCTCGCCCCGGTGGTGGCGGCCCTCCAGTGGCAGGCGGGCGTAGGCCAGTGCCTCGGCCATGCCGAGCTTCCTCGTCAGCCCGTGCGCGCGGGAATACTCGGCCTTGACGTTCGTGTGGCGGTTGCGAAAGGGATAGGGCACGTCCTCCGCGAGGCACTGGCGCTCGAACTGGCGGCGGTCATAGTCGCCCCAGCTCGCCCACGCGCGGAGGTCGGCGTGGTGGTCGCGCTGGAGAAGCTGGCACGCCCCTCGGAAGGACAGGCCGCCCTCCAACTCCTCGGCGGTCCAGCCCGTGAGCGTCGTGCAGAACGCGCTCACCTCGGACCGCTGCGGGCACACGAGGAGGCGGTGACGCGCGACCCTTTCCAGCGTGAACGTGTCGATGACGCACAGCCCGACCTCGATGATCTCGCTGACCTGGCCGGGCGGCGGCGGACCCTCCCAGCAGGTCGCCTCCACGTCCACGACATTCAGGTAACGCCCGAAGGGTTCCACCCCCGCACCCTACAGCGTCACAACGTCAGAATCTCATGCCCCTTCGAGGTCACGACGACCGTATGCTCGAACTGGGCGCTCGGCTGCTTGTCTGCGGTGATGACCGTCCAGCCGTCGGGCAGGAGGCGGGTGTCGGGCGTGCCGAGGTTGATCATCGGCTCGACGGTGAAGACCATGCCGGGCTGGAGCTTGAGGCCGGTGTAGCGGGCACCGTGGTGGTAGATCGTCGGTTCCTCGTGCAGCCGCTTGCCGATGCCGTGGCCGGTGTACTCCTTGACCACGCCGTAGCCGCGCGACTCGGCGAGCGACTGGATGGCGTGGCCGATGTCACCCGTGCGGTTGCCGGGCTTCACGACCTCCAGCGCCGCCGCGAGACACTGCCGGGCCGTGTCCACGAGGCCCTGCACCTCGGGCCGAACCTGACCGACCGTGTAGGTGTAACAGGCGTCGCCGTACACGCCGTCCAGCAGCACGCCGATGTCCACGCCGATGATGTCGCCCTCCTGCAACACCTGGTTGCCGGGGATGCCGTGGCAGATGACCTCGTTCACGGAGGCGCAGATCGTGGCAGGAAAGGGGTTGTTCTTCGGGCCGTAGCCGAGGTAGGCGGGAACGGCCCCGGCCCCCCGAATGTGCTCCTCGGCGATGCGGTCGAGTTCGGCCAGCGTCACACCCGGCTTCACGAAGGGGTCGAGGAGGCGGAAGGTCTCGGCCACGAGCGCCCCCGCCCGGCGCATGGCCTCGATCTCGCGGGTGGATTTCAGCGCGACACGGCTCATGACACGGCTCATAAGAAAGGAGGCTAGCACGCGCTCCGGGGTGAAAAGGGGTAGTTGGCACGGCGAGGAGGGTGGGTCGGGGTGGGGGGGGCGGCGGTGCTGGTGACACGTTCCCTGACCCTCTCCGCTTCGCAGCTTTGCAAGCCTCACGAGGCGAGAGGAGAACAAGGGTTGTGGCCCGTGTTTTAACTCCTGCTGCTTGAACGCTCGATATGAATTGCACATGGGGAGTGGAGGCGTTTTCGCTGCCTGGCAGAAGGACGAGCGGTGCTCGTCACCCCCCTCCCCGACCCTCCCCCACAAGGAGGGAGGGAGAAAAGAGTACATCTGGCACGCTGGCTTTCTGTTGCACATCGAGCGTCTTGAGGGGGAGCGGGCGGCGCGTCCCCAGCGGGTAGAACGACGATCGATTGTGGTCATGCACGCCGAAAGCCGCACCTTAACGACACCCGCAGGCCGCCTCCCCGACCGCGCGCTAGCCTGCCTCCCATGAACGCCCCGACTCCCCCTCCCCTCTCCCCGGCGCAGTGGCGGGCGCGGCGGCTGGCGACGACCGGGCTGGTGCTCGGCGTGTTTCTCGCGGCGCTGGAGGCGAGCGTGGTCGCGGCGGCGATGCCGAGCGTGATCGCGGACCTCGGTGGGCAGCGGCTCTATGCCCTGCCCTTCGCGGTGTACCTGCTGACGAGCACGGTATCAAGTCCCCTGTGGGGCCGCGCGTCGGACGTGGTGGGGCGGCGGCGGCTGTATCTCGTGGGCGTGGTGCTGTTCCTGCTGGGAAGCGCCCTGTGCGGGCTGGCGACGAACATGGAATGGCTCGTCGCGGCGCGGGCGGTGCAGGGGCTGGGGGCGGGGGCGGTGCTGCCGCTGACGCTGACCATCGTCGGGGAGACATATGCGCTGGCCGAACGCGGCAGGGTGCAGGCCTTCATCAGCGGCGTGTGGGGCGTCTCCGGGCTGGTGGGGCCGCTGCTGGGCGGCTGGCTCACGGACACCCTGTCGTGGCGCTGGACCTTCTACGCCTCACTGCCGTTCGGGGTGGCGGCCCTCCTCATCGCGTGGCGGCACCTGCGGGAGACGGGCACCCCGCGTCCCGCCCGGCTGGACTGGACCGGGGCGGCGCTGTTCACGCTGGGCAGCGGGCTGACCGTCTGGGGGCTGGAGGGGCGGCTGTGGGCGATGGTCGCGCTGGGGCTGCTGACCTTCGGGACCGCCGTCCTGCTGGAGCGCCGTCACCCGGACCCCCTCCTGCCCATGCGCTCGCTGCGGGAGCGGGTGCCGCGCGTGGCGTTCGCGGGCAACCTGCTCGGCGGTGGGGCGTACTTCGGCGTCATCGCGTACCTGCCGCTGTACGCGCAGGGGGTCGGCGGGGGCGGGGCGACGGGCGCGGGCGCGATTCTGACGCCCATGCTCGTCGGGTGGACGCTGAGCGCGATGCTGAGCGCGCGGTTGCTGACGCGGGTGCCCCTGGCCCGCCTCTCGCAACTCGGCTTCGTCGTGCTGACGGTGATGTTCGCGGTGCTGACGTTCGCCGTCCACGCGCCGCTGTGGGTCACGTCCGCGCTGGGTTTCGTGGTCGGTATCGGGATGGGCTTTTCCATGCTCAGCCTGCTCCTCTCCGCGCAGGAGCGGGCGGGAAAGGGAGAGCTGGGAGCGGTGACGAGCGGCGTCCTCTTCGCCCGGCAGATGGGCGGGGCGCTCGGCGTGGCGGGGATGGCCCTCCTCATCGGCCCCGCCGCCATCGAGGTCGGGGGGGTGGCGCTCGCGGAGGGACTGCGGCGGGCCTACCTCCTCGCGCTGGGGCTGGTCGCCACCGGATTGGTCCTGAGCCTGCTGCTGCCGAGGGGCGGGGTGGTGAGGAAGGGCGAGGGCGTGCCGCAGCCGCAACCGGAGGTACCGACGCGGTAAGAAGGGCCTGCTGGAAGGCGAAGAGCTGGACAAGCGGCGCTCGCCACCCCCTCCCGACCTCCCCCACAAGGAGAGAGGAGCCATGAGCCGGGGGCGGTCCGACACGCGCCGAGCAGTCGTCAGCAAAACGGGTGGATTTGACCTCTCTGCCCTCCCTCGCCCTCGCCCCTCATCTCACATTCCGCTGGACGCTGGAAGCTGGCGGCTGGCCGCCCTCAGTACGCCACGCCGAAGCGGCCCGCCGGATGCCGGGGAATCTCCACCTCGTCGAGCAGCGCGACCGCGTAATCCTCGGCGCTGATATAACTTCGTCCCCCCTCATCGGTCAGCAACTCCTCGCCGGTCGTCCGGTACTCGCCCGTGCGCTCGCCGGGCTGAATGTCGGCGGCGGGGCTGATGTAGGTCCACGCGAAGCCCTCCTCGCCGCGCAGGAAGGCGAGGGCCTCGGCGGCTTGCAACGCCTCGGGCTTGTAGGCGTCGGGAAACTCCGGCGTGTCCACGAGGCGCACGCCGGGCGCGACTTCCAGGCTGCCCGCGCCGCCCACGAAGAGGGTGCGGGTGCCGGTCGTCCGGGCCGCCTCCAGGATGCGGCGGTAGGTGTCCACCAGCCGGGGCGCGTCCGGGTCGGTGCGGCTGGGACCGAGGGCGACGATCAGCACGTCCTGACCGGCGAGCAACTGGCGCAGGGCGTCCGGGTCGTTCGCGTCCACGCGCGTCTCCCCGTGGCGGGAGGCGGCGGTGACGGTATGCCCGCGCGAGCGTGCCTCCGTCAGAATGCGGGAGCCGACCATGCCGGTGGCACCGAGAAGCAGGATGTTCATGGGTGGGCCTCCTGGGAAAAGGGTGGAGTCCGCGCGCTTCCGGGTTGAGCGTGGAGTGACGGGGGATGTCCGGCGCGGCACACGCGGCGAGTGTAGCGGGCGGGGAGGAGAACCCCCCGAAGAGTCACCGGGACGCGCCTCTTTCCTGACGAGACCAGCCCTTCCGGTCACGGGAGGCGACCAACGCCGCACGAACGCCGCACGGGTCAGGCTGCCCCTCACTCCTCCCCGTCCCCTCCCAGCCACCCCGGCAACTCCGCTTCCTCCGACCCACCCCACAGAAAGGCGAACTCCCGCGCGTATCCGGCAGCGGCGGCGGGCGCGGTCGTGGCGAGGGTGTACTCGTTCAGGCCGCGCGGCGTCCACGAGGAGTAGTGGAGGTTCTGGCTCCCCACCGTGAGCATCCGTCCGTCCACGAGCATCGTCTTGGCGTGGAGACCACCTCCATACCAGCGGGCCTCCAGCCGCCCCTCCAGCCCGCGCCTCCGCAGCTCGCGGCGCAAGGCGGCGAGACCGATGCGGTTCTCCAGCCCCAGGAAGCTGTGTTCGTACAGGAGGGCGCGGATGGTGACGCCCCGTTCGGCGGCCCGGACGAGGGCACGCATCCATGGCGGGGCGTCGTCGTAAGTGCAGAGGCGCGGGTTGAGCAGCGCGAGGTTGCAGCGCACGTTCATGGAGAAGCTGACGTGCATCAGGTCCACGCTCGTGCGGGAGGCGTCCAGCAGGGCCACCAGCGCCTCGTCGGCCATCTGGAAGCCCTCGCGGCGGTAGAGGCTGAAGGCGCGTTCGTCCCCGGCAGGCGTGGGGCGGAGGCGGTCGGTCCCCTGCGGATGCCCGGCCACGCCCGCCTCCCCGCTGCGGCACGAGGCGCGGACGGTGCGCGGCGTCACGTCCGGACCACATTCCAGCGTCGTGCTGCGGGTCCACAGGTCGTCGAAGACGGTCAGGCCGTCGCGCGCCACCGGCCCGCGCACCCTCACGCCGAGGTCGCGCACGTCGCCACCGTGCCCCCCCGTGGTGGCCGAGGGCAGGTGGAGCGGCCCGACGTTGAAGCCCATCACGGTGAGCCACACGCCGTCCGTCACGAGGAGCTTGGCGTGGCTGTGCGGGAAGGTGCCCGCGTAGTTGGCGACCTCGACGCGCCAACCGAGGTTCTCGTCGCGCAGGGGCACGCCCGCCGCGAGGAGGTCGCGCGTCGCCGCGTACACCTGCGACCCCCACTCCAGATTGGCCGTGACCGGGAAGTTTCCCAGCGCCACCCGCACGGTCACGCCGTCGGGATAGGCGGAAGGGGCAGCCTCCACCCGGCGGTACAGCTCGGCCACCCCGCCCGCAATGACCGCGCCCGGCCCGCGCCGGGGGTCGTCCGCCCACTCCATGACCGCGAACAGCACCTCGCGCCTCGCGCCCGCGATCTGTGTGGCGAGGCCGTCGAAGCCGCCATGCGGGGTCGGGGGCTGCGTGCTGTATGCCGGGTCGGGGTTCGGCGTGTGGAGGAAGCCGAGGAAGGCGGTCCCGCACGAGAGGTCGGGCCGCCCACCGCCCGTGGTGACGCGCCACACGGCGAGTTCGAGGGGATCGGTCGGGGCCGGGCAGCGCAGGCCGGAGACGGCGGGCACGGCGAGCGGTTCGGCGCGGCCCGGTCGCGTCTGTGCGAAGCTCACGGCCCGTTCCGCGAGGCCCCACACCCCCAGCAGCGAGAGGCCGAGCGCGGCGAGCGTGAGCTTGAGCTGCCGGTCGTCCGCCGTATCGTGCCGGGCGCTGTTCGCCGCCGCGTCTATCCCCGCCGCAACCGCGCTGTCCCCCACGACCTGAAGCGCCACCACGAAGGCCGCGAGGAGGGCGAGGAGCGTCCACCCCCCGCCCGCGAGCACGTCGGGCACGCCCACCCAGCCGAGAAGCGTTCCGCCGATAGCCCCCACCGCCCCGAAGCCGACCGCGCCACCGAGAGCGGGCCGCCACGCCAGCCCCGCCCGCAGGGTGAGCAGGCCGAGGACCGCCCCGGAGATCAGGCCGTACACCGTGCAGGCCAGCGTGACGAGGAGGGCGAGTTGTGCCCCGCCCAGCGTGTCCCCCAGCAGGCCGCCCCGGTACACACCCGCCAGCCCCATCAGCCCGCCCACGGGCACGACGAGCAGTCCCGCCGTCGCCCCCGCCGCGAGGCCCGCCCGCGCCCGCGCCTGAGCGCGCGTCAGCCCCAGCCGCGCCAGCGGCAGCGCCCGCGCCGACAGCGCCCCCGCCGCCCCGAAGCTCAGCACCACGCTCGCCAGCGCGGCGAGGGTCCCCACGACCGCCCGCACGTAGGGCTGGCCCGGCGGGACCACCGCCAGCACCACGCTGACCGCCCCGCGCGCCAGCACCCCGGCGAGCAGCAACCCCGCCAACGCCGAAAGCGCCAGCCGCGCGGCCTGCGAGGACGGGGAGTGGCGGGGCAGGAGGCGCATCGGGGATCAGGATAGAGGGACTGGGGGCGCGGTTCGGTATCGCACCTATGAGGTCAGCCCTCGGAGCGTGTCTCAAGAATTGGGTGTAGCTCCTCCCTCCTTGCGGGGGAGGCCGGGTGGGGGGTGGACGCCACAGGCGTCCCAGCACGTCTCGACGTATATGAAAACCCGTCCCCGACAGGCGCTTACCGCCGCGCCTCCACCCCCAGCCACCGCGCCCCGACGCTGCCGTAGCTCACCTCGTCCGCCGGGGGATGCGTCAGGCCCGCGCGGGCGTCACGCAGCAGGCGCTCCAGCGGCAGCGCGGGGGTGAGAGCCGCGCCCCCCGCCACCCTCACGGCGAGGTCGGTCGCGCTCACGGCGGCATTCGTGGCATAGGCCTTTGCGGCGGCGAGGCCCGGCACGGCCCCCTCGTCCGGCGAGGTGTCCCACGTGCGGGTCGCCTCCAGCAGCAGGGCGCGGGCGGCGGCGAGGTCGGTGGCGATGCGGCCCACGTTCTCCTGCACGCGTGGCAGCGTGGCGATGGGGGCACCCAGGGCCGTGGGCACGCGTTCCCGCGCGTAGGCCGTCAGGGCGTGGAGGGCCGCGAAGCCGACGCCCAGATACGTCGCCGCAATCGCCGTCCAGAACCACGCGCTTCCCGAGGGGTGGGGCGGTCCGGGCAGGGAGAGGTGGTCGCCGGGCACGCGGACCGCCGTGAAGGTCACGTCCTGGCTTCCCGTGCCCCGCAGCGCGAGCGAGCCGTCCCAGGTCTGCTCGATTCCCACCCCCGGCGCGTCCATCGGCACGAGGAGGCGGGCCACCGTTCCCTCCGGCGTGGCGGCGCTCACCACGGCGAGGCCGAGCGCGCGTGCCCCCGTCGCCCACGTCTTGCGGCCCGTGACGAGCCACCCGCCCGACCCGTCCGGCGTGGCCGTCGTGCGGGGCAGCCCGCCGCGAGAGGGGCTGCCAAGTTCGGGTTCGCTCGCCAGCGCGTTTACCAGCCGCCCCTCCACGCTCGCCCGCGCGAGGGCCGCGAGCATCGGCTCCGGCAGCGTCCCCCCCTGGAAGGTCGACCCGACGACGTGCGTGTGCATCGCCAGCACGAGCGCGAGCGCCGCGTTCGCCTCGCCCAGCCGGAGTTGCGCCGTGGCGTACTCGGCAAGCGTGGCCCCCAGCCCGCCGTGTTCCGTGGGCAGCGTGAGCCGCGTGTAGCCGCTCGCGCGCAGGGCCGCCGCTGCCCCCGGCGTCACGTCCTGCGCCGCCTCGCAGGCATCGGCATGGTCGCGGATGGCCTGCACGGCCCGCTCGGTCACGTCCTGCACGGTGGGAGAGAGGACGGGCGTCACGCGGGCAGGGTAGCGCGCGGCGAGGGGGCGGATGTGGGGCGTGGGTAGTGGAGAGCCTTCAGCTTTCAGCCGTCAGCGACCAGTAGCCAGCAGGACTGAACTTTTTCTTCCCTGTCTCGGGCAGGAGCAGGAGAAGGCCGACCTGACCTTCACATTCCCGCAGACCAGAGTGCACAGGGGGCGAGGGGCACGGGACCGGGCTAAATTCACGCCCTTACATTTCGCCTGAAACAGAATATACTCCATTCACTATGTCCAAAGACTCGCGCGACTCCGCCCGCAGCGTCATCCAGGCCCGCTTTCAGGAAGCTGTAGACCGTGATGTCAGCGGCCTCGCGACGCGGCTGTGTCAGGAGCGGGGGCTGCGAACGCCCGAGGGGGTGCCCGCCGAATACCTCTGCATCGGCAGCCACGAGGCGGTGACGCGGCTGATCTGGCAGAGCTTCCACCCCGGCTGGGACGAGGTGGTGTACGTCTACGACGGCCTGCGCGGCGAGCAGTCGCGGTATCTGAATGCCAAGCTCCACCTCACCGTCACGCTGGCCGCCGCCGAGGACGAGCCGACGCCGAGCGTTCAGACGGCCCTCCTGAATGTGAGCCACGCCCTGCACACCCTCTGGCTCGCGTGGGCGGGCCACCAGGCGACGACGACGGACGCGCTGGCGTATGCGGTGACGGAGTTCGAGGATGTGCTGTAGGGGAGCGGTCAGCTCTTAGCTCTCAGCCGTCAGCCGAATGAGAGTAGACCTCCTGTGCAGGTGGATGGCTGGGAAGGTCGAAGGCAGAAGGCAGGGGACTCTCCTTGTTGGCCTTCTGCCTTTTGCAACGTTCGCAGGAAGTCTCCTCCGACGCTTGAGCTTGGAGTCCGCTCCTGGCCCGAACGAACGTCGTCTTACCGACCCGACAGCCCCGCGCGGATGTGACGCCCATACACGGCGAGCATGGCCGCCTCCAGCAGCGCCGCGCCCAGCGCCCACAGCCACACCCGCGACTCAGCGCCCCCGCCCTGCGCCGCCGCCCCCGGCAGGGTGTGGAGGACCCACAGCGCGGCGATGAAGGGCCAGAAGCACATGCCGATGGTGCAGACGAGGCCGAGGGCAAGCGCCAGCCCCGCCCCGAGGACGTAGAGCGGGTGCCCCGGCCTCTCCAGCCATGCCCGGCTCGGCGCAGGTGCCACCGACCTTCCCAGGGCGCGCCACACCCACCACCCGGCCCACAGCAGCGGCCAGAGCAGCACGAACAGGGCGCGGGTCACGCCGATCACCAGCCGGAAGAAGTCGCGGCGTCCGGGCGAGAGGGCGGCGAGGTTCTGCTCCAGCGGGGAGAGGTCGTCGGTGGGGGCGGGAGATGACGGGGCGCTCATCGGGTCCTCCGGTCGGGGCGGCTGGGCGGCTTGCGCTGGGGTGCGGAGTCGCCCCAGTTTCCCACATCCCGCCGTGCCGGACCCTCCCACGCTAGGCTTGGGCGGCACGTTCAATTCCACCGCTCTCCCCGAGGAGGTCCCACCCATGACGCCATCCACCCTGCCCGACCAGTTCCGTGCCCTGCGCGCCGTGAGGGACGACGCGGGCTTCCGCGCCGAGATGCAGACCCTCACGCCCGCCGACCTGCCCGCCGGGGACACCGTGGTGCGCGTCACCCATTCCAGCCTCAATTACAAGGACGGCCTCGCCGTGACGGGCAAACCCGGCGTATTGAAGTCCTATCCCATGACGCCGGGAATCGACCTCGCGGGGACGGTGGTCATGGACGAGACGGGCACACATCAGCCCGGTGCCCCGGTGGTGCTGACGGGCTGGGGCATCGGCGAGCGGCAGGACGGCGGCTATGCCGAGTACGCGCGGGTCCGGTCGGAGTGGCTGGTCCCTCTCCCCGACGGCACCACCCCCGAGTGGGCGATGAGCGTGGGCACGGCGGGCTTCACGGCAATGCTGGCGGTCCTCGCGCTGGAGGAGCACGGCGTCGCACCGGGCGGCGGCGAGGTGCTGGTGACGGGCGCGGCGGGCGGTGTGGGCAGCACGGCGGTGGCCCTCCTCGCGGCGGCGGGCCATGCGGTCACGGCGAGCACCGGGCGGCGGGAGGAGGAAGGCTACCTGCGCTCCCTCGGGGCCGCAAACGTGATCGGGCGTGAGGAGGTGCCCGCGCTGAAGCGTCCGCTGGAGAAGGAGCGCTGGGCGGGCGTGGTGGACAGCGTGGGGGGGGACACGCTGGCCGGAGCGATTGGCAGCACCCGCGCCCACGGGGCCGTCGCCGCCTGCGGGCTGGCGGGGGGCAGCGCCCTGCCCACCACCGTCTTCCCCTTCATCCTGCGTGGCGTGAGCCTGCTGGGCATCGACTCCGTAAACTGCCCGCAGGAGCGCCGCCGAGTCGCGTGGACCCGCCTCGCCCGTGACCTGCCCGCAGAGCGGCTGGCAAGCGTGACCCAGATTCGTCCCCTGAGTGATGTGCCCGCCCTTGCGGAGGAGATTCTGGCGGGCCGGGTGCGTGGGCGGACGGTGGTGGAGATCGGCGGTTAAGGAGCGGCCAGCGGCCAGCTTCCAGCCGCCAGCAGGCACGAGTTGGGCGGCGCGGCCTCCCGGCGGAGGTTGCGGCGAAGCGACGAACGATTCCCGTCAAGTCCCCCGGAGGGTGAGCGGTGGGGGTGGCCGTGTACGCCTCTTCGCGGACATCTCACCCCCGGCACCCCTACGCTGAGCGGCAGATGAACACCCTGCCGCGTCTCGCGCTGCTGACCAGCGCCGCCCTCGCCCTCACCGCCTGTGGCTCGGCCAGCCTGCCTGCCGCGCCGGAGGACCAGCCGCCCGCCACGACCGTCCGGGGCACGGTGCAAACGTGGTCGGGCACGGGCACGGTGAGCCTCCCCGGTTCCTCCGGGCAGACGCTCGCCCGCGCGGATGTGGTAGCGGACGGCACCTTCACCCTGACGCTGCCGGACGCCTCGGCGCTCGCGGGCCTGACCCGGACGGCTCCTGACGCGCTCTCGGAGGTCGGCTGCACGGGCACCGTCACGAGCAGCGACGCGGCGGCGCGCGGCTACGGCTTCGCCACCCTGAGCGCGCAGGACACGGCGGGCACGCGCTCCATCCTCGCCGCCGACCTGAACGTGACCTACGTTCCGCCCCGCGCCACCCTCCGCGCCCGCGCGTGGCTCTACGCCGACCGCGCCACCCGCCTCACGGGAAGTCTGAACTGCGGCTCCCTCATCGGGGCGTCGTCCGCTCCCGTCGCCGTGGACGTTTCCGCGAAGGCGGGCTGGAACGTCGTCGGCGTCGTCGTGAACGCGAGCTACGGTCTCAGCGGTGTCAGCGCCAGCGGCAGCATGAGCGCCACCACCGACGTGGAGACGACCTGGCTTACCTCGGACGAGCTGGTGAGTCAGTTGCCGGGGCGGTGAGTGAAGGGGGGTTGAGGGAATTTGTTGCAGATCGGGCAAGCTGGCGCTAGCCTCCCCCCACCCGGCCTCCCCCGCAAGGGGGGAGAAGCGAAAAGACCCTGTTCCTCGTTGGGCTGAACGGGTCTGGAAACGCTTAAGTCCCTGTCTCCCTCACTGCTGACGGCTGACCGCTTCCCCGATTACGCCGCCAGCATAACCGCGCCGCGCTATCCTGCACCCGATGACCGCCGCTGCCTCCCCTTCAAACAGCACGGCCACCGACCAGCGTGCCCTCTCCGTCCTGAAGTCCGTCTGGGGCTACGACGCCTTCCGGGGCGTGCAAGCCGACATCGTGCGGACGGTGGCCGATGGCGGCAACGCGCTCGTGCTGATGCCGACGGGCGGCGGCAAGAGCCTGTGCTATCAGGTGCCGTCGCTGCTGCGCCCTGGGGTGGGCATCGTCGTCTCGCCCCTGATCGCGCTGATGAAGGATCAGGTGGACGCGCTGCGGCAGGTGGGTGTGCGGGCGGCCTTCCTGAACTCCACCCTCAGCCCGGAGGGGGTGCGGGAGGTGGAGGCGGCTCTGGTCGCCGGGGAACTGGACCTGCTGTACGTCGCGCCGGAACGGCTGCTGCTCTCCCGCACCCTCGACCTGCTCGCCCGCGCGCCCGTCGCCCTCTTCGCCATCGACGAGGCGCACTGCGTCTCCCAGTGGGGGCACGACTTCCGGCCCGAGTACGGGCAACTCGGGGTCCTTCCCGAGCGCTTCCCGCACCTTCCGCGCGTGGCCCTCACCGCCACCGCCGACGAGCGCACGCGGGAGGACATCCTGCACGTCCTCGGCCTGCACGGGGCACCGCAGTTCGTCTCGTCCTTCGACCGCCCCAACATCCAGTACCGGGTGGCGAACAAGGAGGGGCCGAAGACCCAGCTCCTCGACTTCATCCGCGCCGAGCACGGGGCCGGAACGGGTGGGGGGGACGCGGGGATCGTCTATTGCCTCTCGCGCAAGTCGGTGGAGGAGACGGCGAAGTGGCTCCAGACGCAGGGGGTGGACGCCGTGCCCTACCACGCGGGCCTCTCGCCGCGTGAGCGCAACATGGCGCAGGACCGCTTCCTCAACGAGGAGGGGCTGATCGTCGTCGCCACGGTCGCCTTCGGCATGGGCATCGACAAGCCGAACGTGCGCTTCGTCGCCCACCTCGACCTCCCCAAGAGCATGGAGGGCTACTACCAGGAGACGGGCCGCGCCGGGCGCGACGGGCTGCCGAGTACCGCGTGGATGGTCTACGGCCTCTCGGACGTGGTGAACGTCAAGCGGATGCTCGACCAGAGCGCCGCCCCGCCCGACGTGAAGCGCGTGGAGGCCGCCAAACTCGACGCCCTGCTGACCTACTGCGAGGCCGCGACCTGCCGCCGTCAGGTGTTGCTCACGTACTTCGGGGAGACGCTGGAGGAGCCGTGCGGCAATTGCGACGTGTGCCTCAGCCCGCCCCGTGTCCGCGACGCCACCCGCGAGGCGCAGATGGCCCTCTCAGCGGCGGTCCGAACGGGCAACCGCTTCGGCTCGGCGCACCTCACCGACGTTCTGCTGGGCCGCGACACCGAGAAGGTGCGGGCGATGGGCCACCACCAGCTTCCCACCTTCGGCGTCGGGCGGGGGCACGACGAGAAGACGTGGCGCGGGCTGCTGCGCCAGCTCGTCAGCCTCGGCTACCTCGCGGCGGGGGAGCACCACGGCCTCATGGCGACGCCCAAGTCCCGCGCACTCCTAAAGGGGGAGACGACCTTCCAGATGCGCGAGGAGGCGCTGGCCCCCAGAGCCGAGCGGCGTGAGCGTTCCGCCCGGCAGGGCCGCGCCCCGGTGGACGCCCACGACCGCCCCCTCTTCGAGGCCCTGCGCCAGTGGCGGCTCGGCAGGGCGCGGGAGCAGGGCGTTCCCCCCTACGTCATCTTCACGGACGCGACCCTCAAGACTATCGCCGAGCTGCGGCCCGGCAGCCTGAACACCCTGGGCAGCGTGGGCGGCGTCGGCGGGCGCAAGCTGGAGGCGTACGGGGCGGAGGTGCTGGAGGTGGTGCGGGGGCAGGCGGGGAGCCGTCAGCCGTCAGCCGTCAGCCGTCAGCCGACGGTGGCCGAGCGCGGGACAGCGGGCAACGCGGCGGTGCTCGGCGTTCTGCGGGGAGGCGGTCAGATCAGCCCTGCGGTCACGACAGCCTCAGCGATCAAGACAGCCCCAGCCGAACGGGAAGCCAGCCCCACCCCCCTCTTCTCTCCACACGCCACAGGCGACAAGCCACAAGCCTCCTCCAACCCAGAGGTCGCCGCCACCCTCCGCGAACTGCGGCGCGAACTCTCCCGCGAGACGGGCCACAGCGCCTTCGTCATCTTCCCGAACGCGACGCTGGAAGCCCTCGCCGCCCGCCAGCCACGCACGCTGGACGAGTTGCGCGGCCTGCCCGGCATGGGCGAGAAACGCATCGAGGCCTACGGCGAACGCATCGTGGACGCGGTGCTGACGGCGCTGGACGGCTAGGGCGTCCCTTCGGCACTTTGCCAGCAGGCGGGAAAACACCACCGAGGAGGAGGCCAAGTCGCCGGGCTGTTGGGGATGGACGGGGACGCGGACGAGTCAACCTTTGGGTGGGCTTCCCGCTGCCCGTTGACGCTATACACTCGCCCCGTGCGCCGTGCCGCCCTCCTCGTTCTACTCGCCCTCGCGGGTCTCGTCGCCCTGAGTTCGCCCGCCGCGCCCGCCCTGGCCCGCTACGGTGCGCTGCCCCGTAAGGCCGACGGCCCGACCACGCTCCTGCTCGCGGGCGTGACGCCGACCTACCCGCCCAGCGCGGTGTGGCCCTACCCGGCGGCCCCGGAGGACTACGGCGGCCTGACCGACACCATCGTCCTCGCGCAATTTCACCCGGACGGCACGGCGAACCTGCTCTCCATCCCGCGCGACACGTGGATGAACATTCCCGGCTGGGGCTGGGGCAAGATCAACGGCTCGAACGTCCACGGCGGGCCGGAGATGCTCGTCGGCGCGGTGCAGAGCCTCACGGGCGTGCGGGTGGACGGCTACGCCCTGCTCTCGCTGCACGCGGTCCGCTCGCTGACCGACGCGGCGGGCGGCGTCACGCTGGACGTGCCCCAGCGCATGAAGTACGACGACAACGCGGGAAATCTCCACATCGACCTCCAGCCGGGTCTCCAGCACCTCACCGGGCAGCAGGCCGAGGGCTTCCTGCGCTTCCGCAAGGACAACCTGGGCGACATCGGGCGGGTGGCGCGGCAGCAGACCTTTCTCACGGCGATGGTCGGGCAGGTAAGAAGTCCGCTGAACTGGTGGCGGCTGCCCGGCATGGTCGGGGCGCTGGACGCGAACACGAAGTCGAACCTCACGCGGGAGGAGGTCGGGGCGCTCCTCGGCTCGGTGCTGAGCGGCCCGAAGGTCAACATGCACAGCGTTCCCGGCGACTACGGCGGCGGGGGGACGTGGGTGCCCGACCGCGCGGGGCTGAGCGCCATCGTCCGCGATCACTTCCGCGACCCGAACGACCCGCGTACCCTGAGCGTCGTCGTCGTCAACGTCGGTGCCCCGAACGGCTCCGCCCGCCGTCTCAAGGCTCAGTTGGAGAGCCTGGGCTATCAGAACGTGCAGGTGGCCGACGCCCCCCGCGCCGACGTGCCCACTACCGTCACGGGTAAAGCCGCCGCCGCCGTCCTGCGCGATGTGGGACATGGGGAGGTGTCGCAAGCTGGGGGTGTGCCCGGCGCGGACGTGACGGTGAGGCTGGGGAGCGACACGCCGGGGGATTGAGGGAACGAGACCGCTTACTCTTTCCCGCCCGTCTCCTGAATCAACCTATCCAGCAGACGGGAGATGGGAAAGACCTCATCCGCGCCGATGGCCTCCGGGTCAGAGTGGAGGCTCGACCAATACTCAAGGAGCATTCGAGTTGCCGGGTGGTCCTGGTCAGCTACCAGCAACTCGAAGATCGTGGGGAGGAGATCGCCGTGTGGATGCCTCTCCACGATGGCATCGTTTGCGGAGGCCAGGATGAGTTCTCCCACGTCATAGCGTTGTCCCCAGTTGAACTCGGCGGAACGCTCCCGGTAGTACGCGATGAACTCGGGAAGGCGCGTGTGGTCGGCGTACATAATTCCCCAGTCCTGGTCATTCTCGTCATAGGGAAGACCCAGATCGCGGGCCGTTCCAGCGAGACGGTCGGGTTCCTGCTCGGCCATGAGGTCAGGCTACAGCCGCTCACATGCTCTCCCTAAATCGCAACTCTTCTGAATCGATTCAGTCCCCTCCCCTTCCTGCTACGCTCTGTGTGTGACGCAAGCCGACTCCCTGACCGGACAGCTCCAGTGGTGGCAGAGCGGGATCATCTACCAGATTTACCCGCGCTCGTTTCAGGACGCCAGCGGCGACGGCGTGGGCGACCTGCGCGGCATCACGGCGCGGCTGCCCTATGTGGCCTCGCTGGGGGTGGAGGCGGTGTGGCTCTCCCCCATCTTCACCAGCCCCATGCGCGACTTCGGGTACGACGTGGCCGACTACTGCGACATCGACCCGCTGTTCGGCACGCTGGAGGACTTCGACGCGCTCGTGGCAGAGGCAAAGCGGCTGGGGTTGAAGGTGATGCTCGACTTCGTGCCCAATCACACGTCGTCGGACCACGCGTGGTTCAAGGAGGCGCAGACGGGCAAGGACAGCGCCAAGCGGGACTGGTACGTGTGGCGCGACCCGGCAGGTGACGGCGGGCCGCCGAACAACTGGAAGTCCTTCTTCGGGGGCGGGGCGTGGACGCTGGATGAGGTGAGCGGGCAGTATTACCTCCACCAGTTCCTGCCCTCTCAGCCTGACCTGAATTGGCGGAATCCCGAGGTCCGGGCGGCGATGGCGGACGTGCTGCGCTTCTGGATGCGGCGCGGGGTGGACGGCTTCCGGGTGGACGTGATCTGGCTGCTGGCGGAGGACGAACGTTTCCTCGACGAGCCGGAGAACCCCGAGTGGCAGCCGGGACAGGTCGAACACAACAGCCTGCTCCACATCTACACGCAGGACCAACCGGAGACGCACACGTACATCCGCGAGCTGCGGCAGGTACTGGACGAGTTCTCGACGCCTGAGCACGACCGCATGATGGTGGGGGAAATCTACCTCCCGGTCGAGCGGCTGCTCCCCTTCGCGGGCACGCGCGACGCGCCGATGGTGCATCTGCCCTTCAACTTCCACCTCATCCTGATGCCCTGGGACGCCGCACAGGTGCGCGCCTTCGCGGACATGTACGACGCGGCGTGCCGGGCGGTGCATTCCTGGCCGAACTGGGTGCTCGGCAACCACGACCAGCACCGCTTCAAGACGCGGGTGGGGGCCGCGCAGTACCGGGTGGCGCAGACGCTGTTGCTGACCCTGCGCGGCACGCCGACCGTCTACTACGGCGACGAGATCGGGATGGAGAACGTGCCCGTCCCGCTGGAGAAGATGGTGGACCCAGCGGGCCTTCAGCAACCCGACGTGCCGAGCGCCAGCCGCGACCCCGAGCGCACGCCGATGCAGTGGGACGCCACACCGAATGCAGGCTTCGCCCCGGCGGACGCGACCCCGTGGCTGCCCCTCGCAGACGACTTCGAGCGGGTGAACGTACAGGTACAGAACGACGACCCGACGAGTGACCTGAACTACTTCCGCACGCTGACCGGCCTGCGCCGCGAGCATCCCGCCCTGATCGGCGGCGACTACCGCCCGCTGGACAGCGGCCACGCCGACGTGTTCGCCTTCGAGCGCACGCTGGGCGACGAGCGCCTGACCGTCCTCCTCAACTTCGGCGGGGAGGAGCGGCAAGTGGGCGAACTCGCGCGGGGAAGCGTGGTCCTCAGCAGCCTGAACGACACGCCGGGGAGCGGCTCTCCACTGCGGGCGAACGAGGCGCGGATTCTGCGGTAGGGAACGGAAGGTTCAGGGGGCAGGCTGTGTGAGTTCACATCGCCTGCCCCTCACGTCTATCGTCGAGGACGGGCAAACGGCTTGATCTGTCCCTCCCCTCAATGCGGCAGGCTCGCCAGCCTCAGCAGCTCCCCCCGCACGGCCCCGGCGTCGGAGGGGCGGCGGGCACGCTGGGGGTCGGTGAGGTCGGCGTACAGGGGGGAGAGGGGATCGGAGCCGACGGGCAGGAAGACGCCGGGTTCGGGGAGCGACCCGTGCAGGCCCCAGCCGAGCAGCACGCCGACGCCGTACAGGTCGCTCTCCGGGCCGAGCGGTTCGCCGCGCGCCGCCTCTGGACTCTGGAAGGCGGGGGTGCCCAGGCGGGTGGGGGTGGCGAAGACCTCGCGGATGGGGCCGGAGAGGTCGAAGTCCACCAGCGTGGCGCTGCCGTCGGGTTCCACGAGGACGTTCTCGGGCTTGATGTCGCGGTGGACCAGCCCGCGCGAGTGCAGGTGGTCCAGCGCCCCGAGCAGGTGCGCGAGCGTGAGCAGGAAGGCCCGGCGGTCGTGCGTCAGGGCGGGGCGGCGCTCGTAGCGCCGGAAGAGCGTGATCCCGCGCGCCAGCGACACGACCAGGGCGGGCCGCTCGTCCACCTGCACGGCGCACAGGACGCGGGCGAGCCTGGGGTGATCGAGGTCCACGCCGTGCCGCAACTCGCGCGCCGCGTGCGGGGAGAGGCCCCGCTCGAAGATTTTCACCGCGCAGGGCTTTCCATCGGGACCGACCGCGAAGTACACGACGCTGTGCGAACCGCGCCCCAGGGGCCGCACGAGGCGCACCCCCTCCCCCACCACCCGACCGGCCAACGGCATTGCGGCAACGTTAACTCACAAGGGGTGCCGGGCGGTAGGGAGGTGGGCGGGGGGAA
>NZ_JAZHPF010000024.1 GCF_036543075.1 Deinococcus sp. YIM 134068 | reverse complement strand
GCTATCTTGACCCTTCCTCTTCACACACCCAGGCTCCGCAGAACCTGGGCGTGAACAACGCTATTTCTCGCACACCTCTTCGCTTGTCATGCTCCGCGCCTCAACTGAGGCTCAGAAAAGATACAGGTCACGCCCGATCTTGTCAACACCCCTGAAGCCGTCTCTCTTGAGGAATGCAGCACCCCGGCTCCTCAGCGAGAGGCCGGGGTTGAGTCTGCGCCGCCTCAGCGTTCGAGCAAGACTGTCTCCTGCACCTTGAGACCCTGGGCAATGGCGTTGCGGGCGTGTCGGCGGGCGGCCTCCAGGTCATGGTCGCGGTAGTTGCCGCATTCCAATTCGCTCACGCCGGGGATGGGGCGGTCGTGGGCCTCGGTGTCGCGCAAGGCAGCCTCGAAGGCGCGTAGCACACCCTGTTCGTCCGGCTCGCCGATGACGGCCATATACATGCCGGTGCGGCAGCCCATCGGGGACACGTCCACCACGTCCGTCAGGTGGTCGCGCAGGTAGCCCGCCAGGAGGTGTTCGAGGGTGTGGAGGGCGGCAGGGTCGATGGCCGCCTGATTGGGCTGGAGCAGGCGCAGGTCGTACTTGCTGATGCGGTCGCCGCGCGGGGTGGTCTTCACGCCCGCCAGCCGCACGTAGGGGGCGTGAACTCTGGTGTGATCGAGGTCGAAGGATTCCACGTTCGCCATGTCCCCAGTGTCGGCGGCTCACGGGCAGACAATAGTGACGGGGGAGGTGGCGGGGTGTTGACCTCCGCCGTTCGCGGGCACTCCATATACTGCGCGGCGTGCCGACCCTGCTCGACCACACGCGCGCCCTGCCCGTCTGGGTGCCGCTGCTCATCGCCGCCGTCCTCGTCGCTGCCGATCAGGCCCTTAAGGCGTGGGCACTCGCCAACCTGACATACGGGGCGGCACCCATTCCTTTTCTGCCGGGGCTACTGGACTGGCAGCTCACCTTCAACACGGGGGCGGCGTGGAGCCTCTTCTCGGGGTCCGCCGTGCCGCTCGCCATTGCGCGCCTAATGGTGGGGGTCGGGCTGCTCGTCTACGTGATGGTGCGCCCGCAGAACCGCTTCCTCACCGTCGTCCTGAGCATGATCGCCGCAGGGGCCATCGGGAACACCATCGACGGGTTGCGGCAGGGCAGGGTAACGGACATGCTGCACGCGCCGCCGCTGAGCGCCATCACCCGTGCGCTCGGCGCGGGCGACTTCCCCATCTTCAACATCGCCGACTCGTGCGTGGTGGTGGGGACGTTGCTGCTGCTCGTCGCCAGCTTCGTGAGCGGGCGGGAGAGAAAGGTGTAGGGCACAGAGCGGTCAGCTCTCAGCCGTCAGCAATCAGCGAAAACACTCAGCCGGATCACGCTCAAAAGAAGTCGCCCCCATCCGCTTGGGACAGGGGCGTTTCTCTCTGGGTCTCTGAGGCCCTAGATCAGGCTCTTGCGGCACTTCATGCAGACGCGCATCCGTACGGAGACGCCCGCACGGGTGACGGTGAGGGGCTGGAGGTTGGGCTTCTGGACCCGCTTGGTGATGCCGGTGGTCTTGCGACCGACGCCGCCCGCCGCGCGGGCCTTACCCCGGCGGACGACCGAGTTGACCACAATCGGCCCCTTGCCGCACACTTCGCACACTCTGGACATGTTCGCACTCCTTCTTGAGCCTGACCCGGAAATCTGCCGGGGGCGTTCGTCCGGCACGGTGGACACCGGGAACGGGCTGCCGCGCCGGGCGGGGTCAGGCAAGCCTTCCAAAGGTAGCACACGGGCGGGGGACGCGACAAACAGGAGGCCAGGGCAGACCAAGAAGAACCGGACCCCACGTGGAGGCCCGGCCTTTCGGTGAACGCTAGAGCTAGCGCAAGACCTTGAGCGCCTTGAGGACGGCGATGAGGATGATGCTGCCGACCACGCCCCAGATGATGCTCCAGAAGCTGAAGCCGCCACCCGCCGCCGCCGCGCCGCCGATGTTGAGAAGGTTGCCGAAGAGGAACTGCGCGAGGAGTGCGCCGACGATACCGATCAGGATGTTGGCGACGGCCCCCTGCTGGGCGTCGGTCTTCATGATCAGGCTCGCGAGCCAGCCGCAGAGCGCCCCTACCAGGATGGTGATGATGAATCCCATGATTTGACCTCCAGGACGGTGAGTTTCAACGAAGCCCTCTCGTTGTGATGGCACAATGAGACCCGCGCCCCCCGCCTAGTGTGTGCCATCGTACCTTCTCAAGGGGGACCCAAGACGGGGTGCAGGTCCCCCCAATCCCATTTAAGGATGAGGTGCGAAAGGGGCGGAAGGCGGCTCATCTCTGACGCGGGGCTGATGGGCGCGCCCTGTCTTGACCCCTGGGAGCCTTACGCGACCGACCCCGCTAGCATGGGCGGGCTACGCCGCCCCGAGCGGCACGAAGGAGCGCCCATGCCCGGACTCATCGAACGCTACCGACCATACCTGCCCGTCACAGACAAGACGCCCGCCCTCAGCCTCGAAGAGGGGAACACCCCGCTGATCCCCGCGCCGAAGCTCAGCGCCCACCTCGGCGTGGAGCTGTACCTCAAGTACGAGGGCCTAAACCCGACGGGCAGCTTCAAGGACCGGGGCATGGTGATGGCGGTCGCCAAAGCGGTCGAGGACGGCGCGGACACCATCATCTGCGCGAGCACGGGCAACACGAGCGCCGCCGCCGCCGCCTACGCCGCGCGCTCGGGGTTGAAGTGCATCGTCCTGATCCCCGACGGGAACATCGCGTTGGGCAAGCTGGCGCAGGCGATGGCCTACGGGGCGCGTATCGTGGCGATCAACGGGAACTTCGACGTGGCCCTGAAACTCGTGCGGCAGATCAGCGACGAGCATCCCATCGCCCTCGTGAACTCGGTGAATCCATACCGCCTTCAAGGGCAGAAGACGGGGGCCTTCGAGGTCGTGGACGTGCTGGGCCGCGCGCCCGACATTCTCGCCATTCCGGTGGGAAATGCGGGGAACATCAGCGCGTACTGGATGGGCTTCCGGGAATACTACGTGGCGGGGAGGAGCGAGAACCTGCCGAAGATGTGGGGCTTTCAGGCGGAGGGGGCCGCGCCCTTCGTCCGCAATGCCATCGTGGACGAGCCGCAGACCATCGCCACGGCCATTCGCATCGGCAATCCGGCGAGTGCGGACCTCGCGCGGGCGGCGGTGCGCGAGAGCGGCGGCCTCTTCGACATGGCCTCCGACGACGAGATCATGCACGCCTACAACCTCGTCGCGCGGGAGGGCGTGTTCTGCGAACCGGCGAGCGCCACCCCCGTCGCGGGCCTGCTGAAGATGCACGCCGCCGGGAAGCTCGCCCCCGGTCAAACGGTCGTCGCCGTGCTGACGGGCAACGGCCTGAAGGACCCCAACGCCGCCATGCGTGCGGTCGAGGCCCCGAAGGGCGTGGAGGCGAACATGGAGCGGGTGCTGGAGAGCATTCTGTGACGGGAGGTGGGCCGTGGGTGAGGGGAGTCGGGAGGTCGGGAGGTCGAGAGGTCGAGGGACCGCCTTTCCACATCTCGACGCCTCGACGCCTTGACCCCTCGACCGTCACACCGTCCGCCCTCTGCCCCCCGGAGGCGTGCCCGTGACCACCTTCACCGTCCGCGCGCCCGCCTCCAGCGCAAACCTCGGGCCGGGCTTCGACAGCCTCGGGCTGAGCGTGCCTCTCTTCACCACGCTGCGGATAACAGGGCAGGACGTGACCCAGGTGGTGCCGCTCGGGGCAGAGCTGGAGGGAACGCCCGCCGACGAGAGCAACTACGTGTACCGGGCGATGCTCCTCGCGGCGAAGAGAGTGAAGCGGGAATTACCACCCGCGCGGGTGGAGATCGAGACGGAGGTGCCGCTGGCGCGTGGGCTGGGAAGCAGCGCCGCCGCCCTCGTCGCCGGAATCGTGGCGGGGAATGAGCTGCTGGGGCATCCCCTCGACGATGAGGCCGTGCTGGACGTGGCCGCGCGGGAGGAGGGGCACCCCGACAACGTGGCCCCGGCCCTTTTCGGCGGTATCGTGGTCGCCACACTGGACAAGCTGGGCACGCACTACGTCCGGCTGGAGCCGCCCGCACATCTGGGCGTAACGGTCCTCATCCCCGACTTCGAGCTGTCCACGAGCAAGGCCCGCGCCGTGCTGCCGAAGGAATACAGCCGCGCCGATGCCGTCCATGCCCTTTCGCACGCCGCGCTGCTCGCCGCCGCCCTCTCGCAGGGCCGCCTTGACCTGTTGAGACACGCTATGCAGGACTACATCCACCAGATTTGGCGTGCGCCGCTGGTCCCCGGCCTGAGCGACATTCTGGAAGAGGCGCACAAGTACGGCGCTCTAGGCGCGGCCCTCAGCGGTGCCGGGCCGACGGTCCTCTGCTTCCACGACACGCGGGAGGAGACGGGCAAACTCCACACCTATCTCCACGGCGTTATGAGGAAGAACGGGTTGACGGGGCGGGTGGAGGATTTCCCGATTGACACGGGAGGGACAGTCATCGAGAGGACGTGTTGAAAGGACGTTGAGCCGACCTCTCTCCCCTCAATGCTCAATTCGCACCTTCGGCAACAGTCGGTCCAGCCACCCCGGCAGCCACCAGTTCCACTTCCCGGCGAGTTTAAGGAAGGCGGGCACGAGGACGAGGCGCACGAGGGTGGCGTCCAGCGCGACGGCGACGGCCAGCCCGAGGCCGATACTCTTGTTGGCGACGACGCGCCCGACGATGAAGGCGCAGAAGACGATGAACATGATGACCGCCGCCGAGGTGATGATGCGCGCGGTCCGGCCCACGGCGAGGACCACCGCCTCGTCGTTGGAGTGACCGCGCAGGACCTCCTCCTGCACGCGGGAGAGCAGGAAAATCTCGTAGTCCATGCTCAGGCCGAAGAGGACGGCGAAGAGGAGGAGCGGCAGGCTGGAGTCCAGCACGCCCACGTCACTTGGAATGCCGAGCGGCGCGGCGAGAAAGCCCCCTTGCACGACGAGGGTGACGACGCCGCACGCCGCCACGACCGTCAGGGCGTTCATGACGATGCTCTTGAGGGGCACGAGCAGGCTGCGGAAGGCAACCATCAGGAGGAGGAAGGTCGCCGCGAAGACGGTGAGGACGGCGGCGGGAAAGGCGTCCGTGATCGCCCGGCTGAACTCCCGCTCACCGATGGGCGCACCTCCGAGCAGAAAGGGGAAGCCGCCCGCCGTGAGTGTGGACCGCAATCGGGTCTCGAACGGGTCGATCTGGTCGGCGCGCAAGTATGTTTCGGGAACGACGGTGACGCGCAGGAGCGTCCGGTCGGCGCTGAAGGAACGGCGGCCCAGGAGGCTCAGGGCGGCGAGGGCATCCGTTCCCGTACCCGCCACCTGATCTCCGGCGAGGTCGGCGGGCGTGAGGAAGGGGCTGACGACCGTTCGGACGCCGGGCAGGGCGCGAAGCTTCGTCACGAGTTCCTGAAAGCGGGCGCGGTCCTCCGGGCCGTAGCGCCGCCCCTCCAAATCGAGAATGACCTCGAACTGGCTGAGCAGTCCACCCGCGCCGAGGTCGCGCACGTCCACCAGCGCGTCACGGCTCTCCACACCGGGGGTCAGGCCCCACGCGCCCGCGTATCCGGTCCGCATGTCGCGGGCAGGCACGGCGAGGACGAGCAGGAAGAGAGTGCTGAGGACCACCGCGAGCCAGGGCCGGGCCGTCACGCGCCGGGCGAAGGCGGTCCACGCGACCGAGGCCGCCGCGTTCTGGCTCCAGGTGAACCGCAGCACACGCGGACTGTTCACCCTCTCCCCCAGCAGGGCGAGGAGGGCGGGCAGGACCGTCACGCTGGCAAGGACGGTGAGGAGGACGGCGAGAACGCCTCCCAGTCCCATCGAGCGCACGAAGGCGATGGGCGGGAGGATGAGGGCGGCCATAGCGATGGCGACGGTCAGCCCGCTGAACAGGACGCTGCGCCCCGCCGTGAGGACGGTGCGGGCCGCCGCCGCCCGTGAGTCGCCGTCGCGCGCCAGCTCCTCGCGGAAGCGGTTGACCATCAGGAGGGCGTAGTCGATGCCCGCCCCCAGCCCCAGCATCGTGATCACGCTCTGGGCAAAAGAAGAAACCTCCATCACGCGCGTCAGGCCATAGACGCCTGCCATCGCCACCGTGATGCTGAGAACACCGACGGCGAGCGGCAATCCGGCGGCGACGAGCGCCCCGAAGACGAGCAGGAGCACCAACCCCGTCAGCGGCAGGGCGGCGAACTCGCTGCGTTTGGTGTCGCCCTCCGCGAACTCGGTGAAATCGTCCGCGATGGCCTGCCCGCCCGTCACGCGCACGCCCAGTCGGCCTACGCCAGCCTCCCGCTCGGCCTCCTCGGCGTAGGCGCGCACGCGGGCGAGGGTTTCGGTCGCCCCCTCCAGCAGCGGAATCTGGGCGACGGTCAGGGCCAGAGTGCCGTCCGCGCTTACGGTGGGCACCGCCCCCTGCGCCCCGCCCGGCAGGACGCGGGTGACGCCGGGCACCTCCGCTAATCCCTCAATGAAGCGGTCATGGATCGCCCGGCCCTCCGGCGTGGTCAAGGGCGGCTGAATGCGGGTGACGAGGAGGGCCGTGTTCGTATCCGTCTCCCCGAAGCGTTCTCGCAGGAGGGTGGTGACGCGGGTACTCTCGGCGTCCGCCAGGCTGCCGGGGTTGGCGCTGAGGGCGCGCGGGGCGAGGGAGGCGGGATAGGCACTCAGCGCCGCCAGCAGCACCCAGACGGCCACCACCGGCCAGGGGTGACGGGCCACGAACCGCGACAGGAAGCGCACGGGGAGCAGTAGAGCATGGGGGACGGGCGGCACATGTCCGGGCACTCAGCCGGAGGAGGAAGGAGCAGCCCTCAGAACAATTCGTCCAGCAACCTGTAATACGCCAGCTTCCGCTCGTCCACGAACGCGCGCCCGTAGGTGTCCAGGAACCGTTCGGCATATTCCTCGTTCAAGTTGCGAATCAGGCTGCGGTGCGTCAGGGCGAGGTCGGCGTGGCGGTCGGCGATTCCGGCGCGGCCCACGTCGATGAAGCCTTCGACGTACTCCCCGTTGACGATCAGGTTGGGCAGGCAGGCGTCCCCATGCGTCACCACGAGGTCTTCGGACTCCGGGCGCGTGCGGACGAGTTCGTTCCACACGTCGGCGGCGCTCCAGCCCCGGCGCTCGTCGTCGAAGTCGGCCTCGTCCACCCCACCCGCCAAGACCTGCTCACGGGCGAGGCGCAGCACGACGGGCAGGGTCATGTTGAAGGGGCACTCGCGCACGGGCAGGGCGTGGAGTTCGCGCAGGGCGCGGGCGAGGAGACTCACGACCCGCTCGGGGTGGAGCAGGGCGTCGGGGTCGCTCATGGGGAGGCCGGGCAGGCGCGTCGTGGCGAGGTATTCATGCTCCCCGGTCGTCTCGTAGCCGACGACCGCTGGAACGGGCACCCGGCCCGCGAGCCAGCGTAGGCGCTCGCGCTCCTGAAGCAGGGTGCTGACCGGGAAGCTGCCGCGCGCTTGTACCTTCACCACATATTTCTGGCTGCGCCACACGCCCGCACCGCTCTCCCCGCCGGAGACGGCCTCCCAGCGGGCGGCGGGGAGGACACGCCGCAGGGCGTCGGGCAGGGTGAGGGGCATGGGCGGCAGGATAGCGAAGCGCCCCTCATCACTCATCCTTCAACCCTCATTCCTCTCCCCTTCCCCCTGTAGACTGCCCCCGATGAAGGTCGGTCTGCTGAACTCGCTGGGCACGCGGCACGGGCGCTACTGGGCGGCGTTCCTCAAGGAACTCGGGGTGGAGATGGCCTTGCCCGCCCTGCCCGCCGGGGAGGCGCTCGCGCTCGGGCGGGACAGCCTGCCGGACGAGCCGGTGCAGGTGCAACTCGCGCTGGGACGCATTCTGGAACTCGGGCGGGTGGACGCCGTACTCGTGCCGCAGACGGCCCCGGTGGCGAACGACGCGTGGGGCGAGGCGCTGACGGAACTGCTGCCCCGGCGCATCAGCGGTCTGCCGCAACTGATCGCGCTGCCCGAGGGCGGGAATGAGATGGTGGCGATGGCACAGGACCTGGGGCAGCGGTTCACGCGCAATCCGGGCCGGGTGCGCCTGGCGCTGGAGCGGGTCAAGCCGCTTGCCGGGGGGGGACGGGAGGAGATGCCCCCCCTGAGCCGCGCCTCGCGGGCGACGGTCGCCGTGATTGGCCCGCGCTCCCTGCTGGGCGACCCGGACCTGAGCGGGGGGCTGAGGGCGGCGTTGGAGGAACTGGGCCTGCACCCCGTCCTCTCCACCGATCTGCCCGCCTCGCAGGTGACGGCGCGGGGGGAGCGGCTGGAGCGGCGGGCGGCCCCGGCGGGGGAACGTGAGCTGTTCGGCGCATTGAATCTGCTGGAGGGCAAGAGCGCGGTGCGGGGCGTCCTCTTCGCCTCCCCCGCGCGGGACGGGGCGCACCGGACGGCGCTGAACCGATTGGCGGAACGCACGCACAAACCCGCCCTCGTGGTGGATGTGGACGGCGGGCAGACCGAGTGGCCCGAACTCGCCGCCTTCCGCGACCGGGTGACGCTGGGGGCCTCGGCGCGGGCGGCGACGGGCGCGGACGGGGGGGACGTATGAACTTCTGGCGCTGGCTGACCACCCCCGACCCCGAACCGGGCTTCACGCGCCGCAAGCTGGGGCGGCTGTTCCTGCGGGTGCTGCTCTTCACCGTGCTGGCGACAGTCCTCTCCGCCCTGCTGCGCGCGGTGGGGCTGGGGCCGTACCTCGATACGTGGTGGGGCACCCTGATCTTCGTGCTCGCGCTGTATATCCCGCTCGCGCGTTTTCTGAACGTGGACACCTTCGTGCCGAGGCGGGTGGCCGCCACGGGACCGCGGACGGGCAAGGGAGGCAAGGTCGCTGCCACCAGCGCCCAACGCCGCAAGGAGCGCAACCGCTTCGCGGGCGTCCGCAAGGGGCCGCCGCATGGGGGTGGGCGGCGCTGAGGGGCGGCTCGACCCCGTGACTCACGCGAAGGCCCGCCCCGCCCGCGAATGGGCCAGCGACGGCCTGTTCCGTCCCCTCGCCGCGCGGCTGGTGCCTCCCCTCGCACGGCTGGGGATCAATCCGCTGCACGTCGTCCTCACCCACATGGCGCTCGGGGTGGCGTGCGGCGTCTTGCTGCGGCGCGGGCACCGGGTCACGCCCGCCGTGCTCCTTCAGGTCAAGACGCTCCTCGACAACCTCGACGGCCAGCTCGCCCGCGCGACCGGGCAGACGACCGAGACGGGCCGCCTGTTGGACACCGAGGGCGACCTCCTCGTGAACGCCGCCGTCCTCACGGGCCTCGCCGGGCGCTGGGGCGTGCCGCTCACCGTCCTCCTGAGCCTGATCCTGAGCGTGGACTACCTGTGGGAGCGCGACCACCGGGGGGCGCGGGGCGAGGTCTTCCGCGACCCGCCCGCCCAGGCCGGGGACGATCCGCGCGTCCTCGCGGCGTTGCGGCTGACGTACGCCCTCTACTTCACCCCGCAGGAGCGCGTGCTGGGGGCGCTGTTCGAGCGGCGGCTGCGCGCGGTCACACCCGGCGAGCCGACCCCCGAGGGCCGCCTCGCCTACACGCCCCGCGAGATCAACGCCGTCGCCGCCAACCTCGGCCTGAGCACCCAGCTTCTCGCCCTCGGCGTGTGCCTGCTCGCCGGGAGGCCGGGTGTGTACCTGTGGAGCCTCCCCGCCCAGGCGGCGGTGCTGGTGGGCGTGCAGGTGTGGAGGGAGGGGCGGGTCAGTGGGAAGTGGTGAGTGGTGAATGGGCGAAGTGCCTCTCCCCTCACGACTTCCCCCTCACCCCTCAGCCCTCCTCCAACGGATACGTCCGCGCCGCCCGCACCGCCAGGGTGATCAGGTGGATGTAGAAGACCACCACCCCCAGGAAGACGAGCCAGCCGGGGAAGTTGCCGATGTCGGCGAGGGCCAGCCCCTCGGGGAAGGTGGGAATCCAACCCTTCGGCTGGCTGAGGTCCAGCTTGGCGAGCCACGCGAAGAGGACCGCCGCGTAAATCCACAGGTAGTTGCGGTTGAGCCGCCAGCCCAGCGCGTCGGCCCGGCCCATCGGGCTGCGGGGCTTGCCCAGTTCGGCGAGGAGGAGCTGGTGCCACCCGGCGTCCACGGAGTCGCCGAGCATCGCCGGGTAGAAGAAACGCTCCATGATGCGGACCCGGTGGTGGGCGATCTCGAAGGTGCGAAATCTCCGCGCCTCCAGCCGCAGGAAGAAGTAATTGAGGAACATGGCGAACAGGAAGGTCGCGTGGCTGTTGTTGGGGTCGCCGAGGGCGAAGGACGCGAGACCCGCCGTGGTGACGACCGCCCAGTTCGTCGTCGTGTCCAGCCGCTGACGGTAGGCGGTCATCTTGCCGACCTCCGCGCGGTAGAGGTGGATCAGGGCGTTGGCGCTGTTGGTGCTGTAGCTCAGCTCCGTCAGCGAGCCGTCCAGCACCGCCCCAGAACCGCGTCCTAGGCCGGGCATGGGCGGAACCGGGAGGCGAACGGAGGGCACGGGGCAATCATACGCACAGGGTAAAGGGCACCGGGGCCGGAGATGGGGGCGGGACACCCCCTCCCCCCGCCGGGAAGTGAGGGGCAGCCAGCGGCCAGCTCCCAGTCACCAGCCCTCACACGTCCCTCCTTCCCACGCCGCTTGCAGGTTTTCCTGACCCCTCACCCCCACCCCCTACCTCCCCCCATCCCTAATGCATATCCGTCCGCCCCGCGTTCGCGCTGCCGAACCATGCCCGCAGCCCCAGCCCGGCGTGGAGGGCGTGGAGCGCGATCAGGCCCAGCACCAGCCCGGAGAGCGTGCCCAGGAAGAGAGGCAGGGCGAGGGCCACCGCCACCGTCAGGAGCCGGACCGGGACGAGCTGACGGGGGGTGAACAGTTGGGGCTTCTCCGGTTCCAGGGTGAACTCCAGGCCCATACAGGCGAGGTAGAACAGGGCCACCCCCCCGGCGAGAAGCCAGCGCACACCCGCCTCGGCGGGTCCCTCCACGGCGACGGCGTGCTGCACCATCGCGCCGACGAGGGTGATGCCGATCACGAGCCGCAGATGCAGGTACGCCCACGAGATGAAGCGCCAGCGGTTATGCGAGTCGGGTTCGCGGCGTCCGATGTAATCGAAGTAGATCCACCACATCCCGAAGCCCAGCAGCAGCCCCAGCACGAAGCGCAGCAGCGTGACGCCCGTGAGGCGCTCCGCGTCCGCCAGCCCGTTCACCACCCCCACGAGGCTCTCGCCCAGCACGATGATGACGAACAGCCCGAAGCGTTCGGGCATCTTGCGGGCGGCGGCGGGAAAGACGCGCGGCTGATCTTTCAGGGTGAGCAGCGGCGTCACGAGGTCAATGAGCAGCCCCGCCCCCTTGAGAACGAGCGCGAGCGGCCCGCCCAGGAAGGCGGCGACCGTTCAGAGCACCACGCTCACGCTGAAAGAGCGTACATACACGTCGGTGACGGGCCGCACACTGGGGTTGTGCCTGCCCGCCCGCCACCACATAAAGGTGATGAGCGCCCGGGCGTAGGCGTAGGCGAGCGCGAAGCCCATCGCCGTCTTCCCCAGCCCGTACTCGGCGGTCGCGGCCATCGCCGCCACGGCGAGCATCTGGAGGAAGGTGAGGACCCGGAAGCTCAGGTCGTAGGTCTCGAACCGCTCGTTGTAGTACGCGACGCTGAGCCACACCCACCACACGGGCACGAACAGGAGCAGAAACTCCCCGAAGCTTCGCGCGTCCGGGTGGTCGGCGAGGTGGTGCGCCAGCCGCGCGATGACCACCACGAACACGAGGTCGTAGAACAACTCCAGCCAGGTGACACGCCGGGCCTCCTCACCGGGAGCATGCAGCCGTGGGGGATGCCACCACAAGCGGGAGTTGCGGAACATACACGACCTTAACGCACCCGCTGGTCGCGTGTCCTCCTGGCCGAATGGGGAGGGCCGCCGGGAGAGCGCCCCTCAGCGCAGGAAGGGGTTCGTGCGGCGCTCGGCCCCAATGGTCGTGGCGGGACCGTGGCCGGAGTACACGGCAGTCTCGTCCGGCAGCGAGAGCAGTTCCCGCGCAATGCCCGCGAGGAGTTGGGGATGGTTCCCGCCCGGCAGGTCCGTCCGTCCAATTCCACCTTGAAACAGCGTGTCGCCCGCCACCACGAAGCCGTCCCCGACGAAGACGACGTGCCCCGGCGCGTGCCCCGGCAACTCCCGCGCCGCCAGAGTGAGGTCGCCCGCCGTGAAGACCTGCCCTTGCTTGATCTCGTGGTCGGGGGCTTCCGGTTGGACGAAGGGCAGATTCCACCGCGCCGCCGACGCCCGCCCCATCCGGTAGAGCGGCAGGTCGGCGGGGTGGAGCCACACGGGCACGCCCAGCGCCTCCCTCACGGGCTGTACCGCCCCGATGTGGTCGAAGTGCGCGTGCGTGAGCAGGATGCCCCGCACCGTCACGCCCGCACCCCGCACCATTGCCAGCACCCGCCCCGCCTCGTCGCCGGGGTCGAAGAGGAAGCCCTCACCATCTTTTCCCGCCACCAGCACCGCGTTCTCCTGAAGCGGCCCGGTCGGGAGTGTCCAGACCCGCGCCGTGCCGTGTTCCCTCGCCCTCGTCATGGGGAGGAGTGTAGGGCGGAAGGGGGTCGGGGCAAACACCCCTCCTACGTCAAGGAGTGGTGAGATGAGTACCCCATCACCCCAGCGCCTCCCGCAGTGCCAGCGCGAAGACCTGAAAGCTCAGGGCGGGGTTCGCGTAGGCCTCCAGCGCCGACTGCAACGCCTCCAACGCCGTGTCCGCCCGTGCCCGCGCGTGGGCAGACTGGGTGCGCCAGACGAAGCGGAGCGCCTCCGGGTGCCACGCCGCGTCCCAGCGTTTCTCCAGCCGCCCGGCGGCTTCGAGCGCAGAGAACATCCCCACGCCGAGGGCGTCCGTGAACTCGGCAGCGTCCGCGAGGGCCGCGCGCACTGCCTCCCGGTCGGCCAGCACCCCGGCGCGTCCGGCGGCGAAGGCGACGAGTTCGGGGTCCGGGGCCTCGCCGTTCAGGGTGAGACCGCGCTCGATGGCCCGGTCTGGGGCGGGCGTGACGCTCAAGCGGGCGCTCCGGCTCACGATGGTCGGGATGACGGCCCGCACGTCCTCGGCGAGGAAGACGAACAGCGCCCCGTGCGGCGGCTCCTCCACGAGCTTGAGCAGGGCGTTCGCCGCCTCCGGCCCCAGGTGCTCGGCCCCGTCCACGATGACCACCCGTCGCCGGAAGGTGGGCCGCACCTCCAGAAACTCGAACACGTGCGTCTCGTACTCGCGCCCGGAGTCCCGCCCCGCCAGGATCGCGCCGATGGGGATGAGCCGCCGCCGCGCCGCCTTGCCCGTCGCCGTCGTCGTGCGCGGCTCCACGAGCAGGAGGTCGGGGTGTGCCCCCGCCGCGAAGGCCCGGCACGACGGACACGCCCCGCACGCCTCGCCGTACATCCCGCGCGTACCCGAGCAGTTGTGCTGCGCCGCGACCGCCCGCGCCACCTCCCGCTTGCCCACGCGGGCCGGGCCGGTGAGAAGGAGGGCATTGCCGCCAAAAACGCCCGTCTGTTCGAGGAGCGGGCCGTGGAGGAGGGCGGCGGGGGGAAGGGTCATGGGGGGGAGGCAGGACGCAAGACGCGGTGCGCGGGAGGATCAATCCTTTCCCACGTCCCGCGTACCGCGCACCGTCCCCCCCTCATTTCCCAATCGCCAGCCGCGCCGCGAGCACCTGCGGCAGACCCGCCTCCAGCGCCGCCTCCTGGGTGCGTTCCACGTCGTAGGCGACGCGGAAGACCTCGAAAGCCCCGCGCCCCGTGTCGAACACGCCGTAGCTCGCGCGCGGGTTGCCGTCGCGGGGCTGGCCGACGCTGCCGGGGTTGAGGATGACGCGGGCACCGGGCGGGACGAGGTAGCTGCCGCCCTCCGGGAAGCCCTGGAACTTGATCCACTCGCCCACCGGGGCGTTGAGGGTGGCGTACACGCCGGGGATGTGCGTGTGTCCCACGAAGGCGAGGCGGCCCTCCCACCCGGCGAAGGCCTCGCGCGCCGCCGTCACCGAGTCGATGTACTCGTCGCGGCTGGCGGGCGAGCCGTGGCGGTAGCGGGCACCCACCTCCGGGTCGTCCACGCCATCGGGCCAGCCCCGCACGAGGGCGAGGTCGTCGGAAGACAGGCGCTCGAGCTGCCAGCGCAGGGCGATGGACACCACGCTCTCCCGCGCCGTCCGCCGCCCGTCCGCGTAGTCGAGGAGCATCGCGTCGTGGTTGCCCGTTACGCCCACCACGTTCAGGTCGCGCAGGGTCCGCAGCACCTCGGCGGGGTGGGGACCGTAGCCCACGGCGTCGCCGAGGTGAACGATGCGGTCGTAGCGGCGGGCGGCGGCGTCATGGAGGACCGCCTCCAGGGCGGCCTGATTCGCGTGGATGTCGGACAGCAGCAGGAGCCGCACCGCGCCATCATAGCGGGCCAGTGGGGATGAATCGCGGTCAGTTCCCCCGAAGCGTGAGCAGAGGCACGGGGAAAGCTCAGGGCGTGACCGTCACCCGTCCCGCCGCCGGGTCCAACCGCGCCAGAGCGCCGAGGGGCAATGTGAGTTGCGGGCTGGTGTGCCCGAAGTCCACGTTCGCCACCACGGGGAGGTCCGTGCGTCCAGCTTCCGCCAGCACACGGCGCACCCAGCCGTACAGGTCCTCCCTCATCTCCGGCGTGTAGCCGCGCGGACGGGCAAGCATCAGCCCGGCGGCCCCGGCGAGGATGCCCTGTGCCGCGTAGTTCCGCAGCCAGTAGCCCACCTGCGCGGGCGGGGGCACGTCCTCCGAGGTCTCCAATGCCAGCACCGCGCCGCGCCACAGGTCGGGCGAGGGCCAGCCGGGCGTCCCATTGAGCATGTCGAGCACTTCCAGGCAACCGCCCATCAGGTGCCCCTCGGCGGGCATTTCCCCTTGCAGCCACACCCAGCCGTCGCCGGGTTGGAAGGGGCGGCGGACCTCCTGCAAGCTCTCATCGGCCCAATCGGGTCCGCCTGCGGTCCACTCGGGCGCGGGCGAGAGTTCGAAGGGGCGCGGCTCGTCCACCAGCGCCCGCCGCACGCCGTCCACGACGAAGGGGTGCATCCCGCCGTTCTCCGCGAGGTCGGTGAGGAGGGCGGGGCCGTGGTAGGCCATCACGCCCGCCCGCAGGAATTGTGTCAGGGTGATCGTGGCGTCGCTGAAGCCGAGGAGGGCTTTGGGGTGAGAGCGGATGAGGTTCAGGTCCAGGAAGGGCAGCAGCCGCACGGAGTCGTCCCCACCGATGATGCCGACCATTGCGTGAATGTCCGGGTTTTGCAGCGCCCAGTGAAGGTCGTCGGCGCGGGCCTGCGGGTTGCTGTACAGGAATTCCGGGCCGCGCAGGGCGTTCGGGGCGGGCACGATTTCCCACCCGAAGGTCTCGGCGACCTGACGCACCCCGGCGCGATACCTCCCCATGACCTCGGTGACGAAGCCGCTGCTCAGGCTCAGGGCCGCCACACGGGAGCCAGAGTGGAGGCGAGGAGGGCGGATGAAGTGGGGAGATTGGGTCACGCGCTCAGGCTAGGGGACGGGTGGGAGGCGGGCATGGGCCGTGAGGCTTAGGCTGGAAGGGATGAGGCGGTCAGGGGCGCGGCTCGGTCGCTTCGTTCGCCCCCCTCGTGGGGGAGGCTGGGAGGGGGGAGGAGCTGAACAACCCCAGCCACAGCCAGTGCTCCGTCAGCACCCGCTCTCCCACTCGCACGGCGTCGGGCTGAGTACCCCACACCCGGAAGCCGTGGCGCTCGTACAGGCGTCGGGCGGCGGTTTGGGTCTCCGTCACGGCCAGATGGATGGAAGTGACGCCCGGCCACATCCGGGCCTGGGCTAACCCCGCCTGCAAGAGGGTGTCCCCGCACCCCTGACCACGCGCCTCCACCCTCACCGACACGCCGTAGATGTTGGCGCGGTGGGCAAGTGCCGGTCGGGTCTCTCGGGCGACGGTGAGCAGGCCGACGAGTTCACCGTTCAGGAACGCCCCGAAGGTGCAGGACGTTGGCGTGGGCGAGAGACGCGCGGCCACGTCCTCCAGCGTACGTGCCGCGAACTCCTCGGCGGTCGTGATGAACGCCTGTGGATCGCTCTGCAACGCGAGCAGCCGGGCTTCCCGGTAGGCGGGCGCATCTTCGGCGGTGAGGACTCGGACGGTCGGCGGCTCAGACACGGGTGGGGGCGGCGAGGGGGACGACCTCGGCGGCGGTGGGGCGCTCCTGCGCGGCGTGGCGGTCGCGCCAGTTCAGGACGTGGCCGTTCTCGCGCACGCGGCGGGTGAGGCCGAGGTCGAGATCGGTGACGAGCCAGCCCGGCGTGTTCCACTCCCCCTCCGCCGCAATTCCGTCTTCCGGCAGGTCGAGGTCGGCGGGAGCGTACACGGCGGCCCTCCCGCTGGCCTGCTCCACGGCATAGGTCCAGTTCGCGTCGGCGATCAGGGGGGCGTGGACGGCGTACATCTGGTTTTCGAGGGCGCGGGCCATGCTCCCCACCCGCACCCGCGTGAAGCCCGACCGGGCCGACGTGAAGGACGGCACGACGAGGAGTTCCGCCCCGCCCTCGGCCAGCACGCGCGCCAGCGCCGGGAATTCGCTGTCGTAGCAGATGGCGACGCCGAAGCGCAGGGCCTCTCCGCCCTCCAGGGGCAGCTCGAAGACGCGCACGCCCGCGCCGGGGTCAATGAACCACTCCTCCGCCTCGAAGCGGGTCATCATCAGCTTGTCCTGATGGTGGTGCGAGCCGTCCGGGCCGAAGACGAGGGCACGGTTGACGAAGCCCTCCCCCTGGGCAACGGGGTAGCTCCCAGCGATGATCGTAACCCCGTGTTGCCGGGAGAGCTGCGAGTGCAGCGCCACGAACTCCGGCAGGAAGGCTTGCAGGGCGGGCCGCATCCCGTTCAGGTCGTGGTGGAGGTCGGGCGGCAGGAGGCTGATGAGTTCCAGCGCGGCGTACTCGGGAAAGACGAGCAGCCGCCCCCCCCGCCCCGCCGCGTCCGCGACCCAGGCCGTCACCTTCGCCTCGTAGGCCGCCCAATCCGCGTGGAAGTCCACCGGGTACGCCGCCGCCGCCACACGCAGAACACTCATGTGGGAAGTCTACTCGCGCGGTGAGGCCCACCTCCGACCCGGACGGGGTAGCCTGGGCCATGTCACCCGGAGGCTTCGAGGACCTGACGGACGGCGAGATCGAGCGTCAGGCCGATCTGGAACAACACTGGCTGGAGCGGCTGGACGAGGGCGGGCAGGAGAGGGCGCGGCGTCTGCAAGACTCTGGGTTGGAGGGCACCCTCCACATCGGCGACGGCTTCCGCTTCCGGTGGCTGCGCGGCGACGAGGTGCTGGCCGAGTCGGACTTCCACGCCCGCTTCCCAGAGGCTTACGAGGAGGCGACGGCGCGGCTGCCGGACGAGGAGTGGACCCCACAGGAGCGGGCCTGACCGGACTCGTCTGGCTTGCCCTGGACGGTGTGGGCCACCCGGACGACGCGCCGCCCGACTCGGTGTGGGATCAAGCCCTCCCCGCCTTGCGTCCGCTCGTGGAGGCGGGGCACGCGCTGGACGCCACGCTCGGCGTGCCGGGCCTCCCGCAGTCCGGCACCGGGCAGGCGTGCTGGCTGACGGGTCGGGACGCGGTGCGCGTGATGGGCGAACATTTCGGGCCGCATCCGGGGCCGACGCTCCAACGCCTGCTGCGGGAGGAGGCGCTGCCGGTGAGGCTCGTGCGGGCGGGGGGGCGGGCGGCGCTGGCGAACCACTATCCGCCCGGCTACTTCGCGGCGCAGGCCAGGCGGCCCCGGTCCGGCTGCTTCCCCTTCGCGTTCGTGGCGGCGGGCACGCCCCTCAACCCGCCCGACGTGCCGCCCGTGCCTGCGACGCTCGGCCTCAACTACGCGGACCCCTGGCCGGAGATGCTGCCGCCGGACGGGTTGACCCGCCTGGGCGAACGCCTCGCGCGGGCGGCAGACCGGTACGACCTCCTCGCCTGCGACCTGTGGTTTGGGGATTTCCTGGGGCATCAGGGCCGCACCCCCGTTTCCCCGGACGTGCGGCGGGCCGGGCAGGCCTACCTCGCGCGGGTGGACGCCCTCCTCGCCGGGCTGCTGGGGGCGGGCGCGCGGGTCGTCCTCACGAGCGACCACGGCAATCTGGAGAACCTGGGGGTCAAGGCCCACACCCTCGCCCGCGTCCCCCTCGCCGGGTCGGGTGTGGAACTGGGAGCCGTCCATCCTCCCGACATCGTGAGCGGTGGGCGAATGATCGCCGGATGGTTCGGCCTGGGGGGTGAGAACGGCGGGGGTTGATCGTCCCTGCCGAACGCGAAAGTTATCCACAAAGTTATCCACAGGCCCTGTGGACAAGCATATGGGTGGGAGGACTGACCTTCACTCGGCAGAACCGAGAAAGGCCGTATCGGACAATGTTTCAAGGCGTTCAACCCGGAGTGGAACTGTTCCAGGAAATTATCCACAGGCCCCCGTTTCACTGTGGATAACTTCCCCGATCAGGCTTCCTTCGCGGCCCGCACGAAGGCGCGCACACGCTCGGGGTCCTTGACGCCGGGGCTGGCCTCCAGGCGGCTGACGGCATCCACCGCAGCGGGACGCAGCACCGTGATCGCCTGGGCGACGTTCTCCGGCCCCAGTCCCCCGGCGAGCCATGCACCGCGCGGGAAGATGGGCGCGAGAGCCGCCCAGTCCAGCGGCACTCCCCCACCCGGTTCCGGGGCGTCCAGCATAGGGGTGACGCCGGGGGGGAGGTCCCGTGGGCTGGCGTCCGTTCCCGTCGTCAGGTCGGCGGGGCGCAGGACGCGCAGCACGGGATAATAGCGGGCGACCTCGCGCACGTAAAGATCGGGAAGCGGGCCGTGGAGTTGCACGGCGCTGAGGCGCGCGGCCTCGGCGGTTCGCAGCACCTCGTCCAGCCCCTGCCCCAGAAAGACGCCCACCCGCGCCACGACCGGCCCGGCGCTCAGCCCGGCCTCGCGCGCCACCGTGGGCGAGACGCGCCGCCTGCTGACCGGGGCGAAGATGAAGCCGAGTGCATCGGCCCCCGCCTCGGCGGCGAGCACGGCGTCACGGACGGAGGTGGTGCCGCAGACCTTGATTCGGGGGGTGAGGGGTGGGTGGGGGGTGGGGGGATCAGGCATTCCCGGCCTCCAGCGCGGCCAGGCGGGCCTCCAGCTCGCGGTTGCGGCGGATGAGGGAGACGAGCAGGAGGGCGTAGTGGTCGTAGAGCTTTGGGCGCTCCAGCCGGGTTTCGCCCGCCATCCAGCCGCTCAGGAGACGCTCGGCGGCCTCCAGAATCTCCCCGTCGGGCACGTCGCGGAAGGGGCGGTCGCCGAGGATGCTCCGGGCGAAGTTGAGTTCGCGGTCGCTCATGGGGGTATTCTGGCGCGGACTGGCCCTCCCCCGGCGTGCCCGACTTCCCTTAAGGCCCAGCTTGTCCGTCTCATTTCTGAATTGCAAGCACGTTGTAAGAGGTGGGTCCTTAGAGTGCCCCCCGTGCTGCCGGAAGTCCACCACCTCCTCGAACGACTAGGTCTGAGCGCCGATGCCCCGCCCACGGCAGCGGAGTGGGGCGCGTTTCTGGCGGGCCTGCGTTCTGACAGCGACCCGTCGCGCGGAGCTGAGGACGATCTCGGGTGGCAACGGCAGATCGTCGAGCACTCCCCCAACCTCATCTTCACGACCGACCGGGAGGGCCGCATCCTGCAGGGGAACCGGACCTTTGTCTCCACCTTCGGGGCCGGGATGATAGGACACCCCTGCGTGCGGCTGTGCCTGGAACGGGAGCGGGCGCGGCTGACCGGACTCTTCCGGCGCGTGCTTCAGGGGGAGGTGTTCGGGGAGGTGGAGGTGGAAACCTGCCTGCCGGACGGCTCTGCGCGGTTCATCCTCGCGCGCCTGTACCCGCTGCGGGACGGCGGCGGCGAGATTCGGGGGTGCGTGTTCGCCAGCACCGACATCACCCGTCACCACCACGAGCTAGGGGCGCTGCTCGCCCGGCACCGCTCCCTCGCCACCATCCTGAACGCCGTGCCCGCGCCGCTCGTCGTGTTCGACCGCGACCGCCGCTACCTGTTTTGCAATCCCGCCGCCATCGTGAACGAGGAGATTCGCGCCGGAATCATCGGGAAGACCGACGACGACTACTGCGCCGAGCGGAACTTCCCGCCCGCCATCGTGGAAAACCGCCGAGCGCAGTTTGCGGAGGCGGTGCGGCGGCGCGGGCCGGTGTCGTGGGAGGAACACTTCCCCCGGCCCGGCGGCCAGGGAATTCACCACCTGCGCTCCTTCAGCCCGGTCTTCGCGGGGACGGGGGACCTCGAACTGATGATCGGCTACGGCATGGACGTGACCGAGCGGCGGCGGGCGCAGGAGGAGCTGGAGCGGCTCAACGACGAGCTGGAGGCGCGCGTCCGGGAGCGCACCGCCGAGCTGGAGGAGACGAGCCGCCGCCTGCAACACGACGCCCTCCACGACGCGCTGACCGGGCTGCCCAACCGGGCGCTGTTCGCCGACCGGCTGGAGCAGGCGCTGACGCGCGCCCGCGCGCCGCACGGGCCGGGCTTCGCGGTGCTGTTCCTCGACTCCGACCGCTTCAAGACGGTCAACGACTCGCTGGGGCACCCGGTCGGGGACGCGCTGCTCGTGGCGCTCGCCCGGCGGCTTCAGGCCGAGGTGCGTCCCACCGACACCGTGGCGCGGTTGGGCGGCGACGAGTTCACGGTGCTGCTCGAACCGCTGGCCGACCCGGAGGACGCCCGGCGGGTGGCCGAGCGCATCGGTGAGGCGCTGCGGCAGCCCCTGGAGGTGGCGGGCCACGAGCTGACGGCCTCGGTGAGCATCGGCATCGTGGCGGGGCACCGCGACTACGAGTCGGCGGCGGCGGTGCTGCGCGACGCGGACATCGCCATGTACCGCGCCAAAGCGCAGGGCCGGGCGGGCTACCAGACCTTCACGGTGGAGATGCGCGAGCGCGCCGCAAGCCTGATGCAACTGGAGCGCGACCTGCGAAAGGCCGTGGCGCGCGGCGAGCTGCGGGTGTTCTACCAGCCCATCGTGGGGGTGGACAGCGGGCGCACGGTGGGCTTCGAGGCCCTGATCCGCTGGGCACACCCCACCCTCGGCCTGCTCTCGCCCGCCGAATTCATCGGGGTGGCCGAGGAGACGGGCCTGATCCTCGACCTCGACCGCTGGGTGCTGCGCGAGGCCTGCACGCAGGTACTGGCGTGGCAGCGCGAGGTGCCGGGCCATCCCCCCCTCACCCTCAGCGTCAATTTCTCGGGGCGGCACTTCGCGGCCCCCGACGTCTATACCTGCGTCACCCGGATTCTGGAGGAGACGGGCTTCGACCCGCAGGCCCTCAAGCTGGAGATCACCGAGAGCGTGTTGCTGCGGCACTCGCAGGGCATCGCCGACACGCTCATCAACATCCGGCGGCTCGGCGTCCAACTGCACATCGACGACTTCGGCACGGGCTACTCCTCGCTGGGCTACCTCCAGTCCTACCCGGTGGACACCCTCAAGATCGACCGCTCCTTCATCGACCGGATGCTGGAGAGCACCGAGAGCGCCGAACTCGTCCGCACCATCGTGGCGATGGCGAAAAACCTCGGCCTACGCGTCGTCGCCGAGGGCATCGAGTCCCCCGCCCAGCTCGAACAGCTCCGTACCCTGCGTTGCGATTACGGCCAGGGCTACCTCCTCTCGCGCCCCCTCGCGCCGGAGACCGTCCTCGCCTTCCTCCGGCGCGAGGGGCAGGGGTCGGAGGAGGGGCTGGTGCTGACGGTGAGGGAGGGGACGTAAGAAGTTGGAAGGGGGAGAAACTCCCCTCGCCGCCGTTCGCCCTCTGCCTTCAGCTCCCCCCCGGCACCCCCGCCTCCGCGAAGGTCCGCATCTCGCGCAGGGTGGCGGCGGTGGCGAGGAGCAGGGGCGCGGCGAGGACCCCACCCGTGCCCTCGCCCAGCCGGAGGCCGAGGTTGAACATGGGCCTCAGCCCCAGAGAGGCGAGTTGGGGGCCGTGCCCGACCTCCGCGCACTCGCCCGCCGGGAAGAGGAAGTCGCGCAGGTGGGGGGCGAGCGCCACCCCGACGAGGGCCGCCGCGCCCTCCACGAAACCGTCGAGGATGACGGCCCGCCGGAGCGCCGCCGCCTGAAGCATCACGCCGAGCATCGCCGCGATCTCGTAGCCGCCGAGGTCGGCCAGCACGCCGAGGGGGTCGGCGGGGTCGCTCCCCTCCCGCGCCAGCGCCTCCCGCACCGCCGCCACCTTGCGTTCCAGCGTCGCGTCGTCCACGCCCGTCCCCCGGCCCGTCACCGCCGCCGGGTCCATGCCGAGGAGGCGGGCCGTCACGGCGGCGGCGGGCGTGGTGTTGCCGATGCCCATCTCGCCGGGAACGATCAGGTCGGCACCCTCCTCAATGGCTCGCCGGGCGAGGGCCGCGCCCGCGAGGATGAGGGCCGTCGTCTCCTCCCGCGTCATGGCCGACTCACGCCGCAGGTCGCGGGTGCCCCGCCGCACCGCCGCGCGCACGAGGGCGGGGTGCCCCGGCAGGTCGGCGTTCACGCCCGCGTCCATCACGTACACGCGCGCCCCCACCGTCCGGGCGATGGCGTTCACGGCGGCCCCGCCCGGTCCGGCGGGCGTGTCGGCGAGGAAGTTCGCCACCATCGCGGGCGTGACCTCCGGTGGGTAGGCGCTGACACCTCCCGTCGCAACCCCGTGGTCCCCCGCCGCGACGATCACTGCCACGCCGCGCGGGTGGGGCTTCTCGGTCCCGAACACGCCGGCCAGCCGCACCGCCAGGTCCTCTAAATCGCCCAGCGCCCCGGCAGGCTTGGTGAGCTGGGATTGCCGGGCGCGGGCCGCCTCCATCGCGGCGGGGTCGGCGGGTTGGACGGCGGCGACGAGGGGGGCGAGGGCGGGGGGGAGGGACATGGAGGCTCCTTCGGAGGGGGTTAGGGTTGAGGGGTTAGGAGTCAGGGAAGGGAGCGGGCTTGAGTTGTACGGGTAAACCGCTCACCAGCAACCACGCCTCGTCACTTGTGGCGGCGGCGCGTTGGTTGACCCAGCCGAGCAGGTCACGGTAACGGCGGGCGAGCGCGTTGTCGGGGACGATGCCGAGGCCGACCTCGTTGGTGACGAGGATGGTCAGGCCGGGTCGGGCGCGGGCAGCAGTCAGGAGCGCGTCGGCGCGGGCGAGGAGGGCGTCGTCGGGTTCGTCGGCGAGCATCAGGTTGCTGACCCACAGGCTCAGGCAGTCGAGGAGGACGGTGGGGGTGGCGGCGGCGAGAAGGGCGGCGGGGGCGTCGAGGGGTTCCTCCACCGTGACCCAGCCCGCCGGACGGTCCCCCTGGTGGCGCGTGATGCGTTCCGTCATCTCCGCGTCGAAGGCCTGGGCGGTGGCGAGGTAGGTCACGGGCAGGCCGGACGCGGCGGCGCGGCGCTCGGCGAAGGTGCTCTTGCCGCTGCGTGCCCCACCCGTGACGAAGACGATCACGCGCCACCCCCGGCGAGCCGCTGGATGAGGGGCCAGTCGAGGCTCGCCCTCACCCGCGCGGCGATGGCGTCCAACCGGGCGTCGAGGCTGTCGAGGGCGGTCGGCGGTGTCAGGCCCGCCCACCCCAGGAAGCGCTCGAGATAGGCCGGGTTTTCGAGCAGGCCGTGAAGGTACGTGCCGCGCACGTTGCCCCGCCGCCACAGCAGCCCCGGAGCGAGTTCGTCCACGTTCGGCCCGGCGACCGTGCGCCCGTGGTGAATCTCGTAGCCGCTGAGATGCAGGCCCGTCTCCGCGTCGGTGAAGGTAGTCAGCAAGGTCGTCTTATCGGGAGCAAGTTCTGTCGAGAGGTCGAGGAGGCCGAGGCCGGGCACCTCTCCCGTGCCTGAAGTCTGGGCCTCGATGCCGTGCGGGTCTCCGACCCTCTGGCCGAGCATCTGGAGGCCGCCGCACACGCCGAACACGGGAATTCCGGCGAGCGCGGCGCGGGTGATGGCCCCCGCCAGCCCGGACGCGCGCAACCACGCGAGGTCGGCGGCGGTGCTCTTGCTGCCGGGCAGGATGACGGCCCGTGCCCCTTCCAGTTCAGCGGGCGCGGACACCCAGCGGGCAAGCAGCCCCAGCGGGGCGAACTCGTCCAGATTGGAGACACGCGGCAGGCGGGCGATGGCGACGAAGCCGCCGTCCACCGTGGCCTGCGGACCGTCCAACGCCACCCCGTCCTCCTCCGGCAGCGGAATGTCGAGCATGGGCACGACGCCGACCGTCGGCACGCCCGTCTGTTCCTCCAGCCACTGCGGCGCGGGCGCGAGCAACCCCGGATCGCCCCGGAAGCGGTTGAGGACGAAGCCGCGTAGCAGGGCGCGTTCCTCCGGCGTCAGGCAATGCCACGTGCCGAGGAGGTGGGCGAAGGCCCCGCCCCGGTCAATGTCGCAGGCGAGGAGCACACCCGCCTGGGCTTCGAGCGCCACCCGCATATTCACGATGTCGCTGGACCGGAGGTTGACCTCGGCGGGGCTGCCCGCCCCCTCGATGACCACCACGTCGAACTCGGAGAGGAGGCTGTGGAGGGCTTCTCGCACGTGGGGCCACAGGTGTGCCTTACGCTCGCGCCAGCCCAACGCGGTAAGTTCCGGGCTTGCCCGACCCAGCAACACGACCTGAGAGCGGGTATCGGCCTCGGGCTTGAGGAGGACCGGGTTCATCCGCACGTCGGGGGTGACGCGCGCCGCCCGTGCCTGCACGAGTTGGGCGCGGCCCATCTCCAGCCCGGCGGGGGTGACGCCCGCGTTGTTGCTCATGTTCTGCGCCTTGAAGGGGGCGACCCGGTAGCCCTCGTCGGCCAGGGCGCGGCAGAGGGCGGCGGTCAGGTAACTCTTGCCCGCGTTGCTCGTGCAGCCCTGCACCATGATGGCGTTAGCCACGCGCAGCCTTCTCCCTCAGAAAGTCCTCCCAGGTGATGACTCCACGTGTTGCCCCTGGCTCAATGAAGCGGCCTTGCTGCATCGCCCGCAGGACCGGGAGAGGGAGGGGAAGGCGGACGGGCAGCACCCGCTTTCCCTCCCCACGCGCCGCCAGCCACGCCCGCGCGAGGTCGGAGACACGGCGCACCTCTGGACCGGCGAGGTCGAACGTGCCCCGCTGACCGGCCAGCGCCCGCCACGCGAGTTCGTGGGCGACCTCCTCCACGGCAACGGGTTGCAGTTCTCCGTCCGGCACGGGGAGCCAGGGCAGGCGGTCCACTCCAACCAGCAATTCGTCCACGAAATGATGAAACTGCGCCGCCCGGAAGACGAGGGCGGGGAGGCCGCTCGCCTCCACCAGTTCCTCCCCGCGCACCTTGCCCGCGTAGTACCCGAAGGCGCGGGCCTGACGCGCCCTCACGATGGAGACGAAGGTGAAGTGGGGTCGGTGGGCGGCGCGGGCCGCCTCCAGCAGATGCAGGGTTCCCCGCGCGTCGGCCAGCGGATCACCGAGGACGTGGGCGGTGTGGATGACCCGGCTTATCCCGGCCAGCGCCTCCGCGAGTCCGGTTCCGTCCGTATAATTTCCGACCGCGTACTCCACGCCCGCCTGTGGGGAGGAGGGCACCCGGCGGGTCAGCACGCGCACACGGGCACCCTCTCCCAGCAAAGCCTGAACCAGCAGACGCCCCAGGTGGCCGGTGCCGCCCGTGACCAGAACGAGACAGTCATTCATACACGTCTCCATCCAACACGGCCCGAAGCGTCTCCACCAGCCGCCTATTCTCCCCCGGCAGCCGGGTGGACACGCGGATATGGTCGGGCAGGCCGTAACTCGCGCAGTCGCGGACGCGCAGGCCGCGCTCCAACAGGGCTGACGTAACATGGGAGGCGTCCCCCACGCGCAGGGTGAGGTAGGGGGTGCCGTGATGCTCGACCGGGCCGAACTGAGCGAGGGCGGAGGCCAGCTCACGCGCACCGTCAGCCACGAGCGGCAGCGTCCGGGCGAGAAATGCTCCACCCTCCGGCAGCGCCCCGAGGACGGCGGCGGTGGAGGCGGGCAGGTGCCACGCGGGCGCGAGGTTGTCGAGCCGGGCCACGACCTCCGGCGAGGCGAGCGCGGAGGCGGGCCGTGCGCCGACCAATCCATGCGCCTTGCCGGGCGACAGGACGCGCACGACGGCGGGATGACGCGGCGGCGTGGGCGCGTTCGTGAAGGGCGCATACGCCTCGTCCACGATCAGGAGCGCCCCGGCGGTGAGGCAGGCATCTGCGAGAGTCTTCAACTCCCCCATTGTGTGTACGTGCCCGGTGGGATTGTGCGGATGGCCGACGTAGACGAGGGCGACGCCGGGCCTGATCTCGGAGACGACCTGCTCAGGCGGAGTGACTCGTACTTTGGCACGGGACAGGGCGGCGGCGCGGGCGAGTTCGCCGAAAGGAGCGTGAACGCTGAGCAGCGTGCCCCCCGGCGGCAGGAACGCGCGGGCGAGGCGGTGCAGCAGGTCGGAGGCACCGACAGAGAGGGCGACCTCCTCCGCGCTCAGCCCGTGCCAGTCGGCAAGGCAGGCGCGGACCCCGGCATAGGTCGGGTCGGGGTAGTGGGCGTGGTCGGCGTCCCGGATGGCCCGCACGAGCACCGGATTCGGCCCGTGGGGATTCGCGTTCACGCTGAAGTCCAGCCCCGTGAAGGTGTGTGAGGTCGGCCCGCCGTGCGGTACGCGGGGCAGGAGGGGGGGCAGGCGGTCCGTCACTTCCGGGGCCTCCGGGGCAGGGGAAGCAGCAGCACGAGGACGGCGAGGGCGAGCGTCCAGCGGGCGAGGCGCAGGGCGCGGGGCAGGTCTGAGGTGTCCGGGGTGCGTCCATCAGCGTTCAGGACGTACACGCCCCGCTTATCCAGCCGCACGCCGAGCGCCCCCGCGAAGGCCGACATGGGGTGCCCGGCGTTCGGGCTGGGGGTGGTTCGCGCGTCCCGCCGCCAGACGCGCCACGCTCCGGGAGCGTCCAACCCGGATGGGAGGACCGCCACCACCGCACACAGCGCCGTGAGCCGGGCGGGGGCGAGGTTGAGGAGGTCGTCGGTGCGGGCGGCCACCTTGCCCGCGTGTTCGAGGTCGGGGGTGCGGTAGCCCCACATCGCGTCCGCCGTGTTCGCGTAACGGTACAGGGCCGCGAGGGGCAGCCCGCCCGCCCGGAACATCAGCAGCGGTGCCACCACGCTATCGCTCAGGTTCTCGGCCAGACTCTCGATGCACGCGCCCGCCACCTCCGCCGCGCTCAGTTCGCCCGTCTCCCGGCTGACGAGGTGCCACGCGAGGAGCCGCCGCGCCTCCGGGAGATCGCCCGACGCGAGGGCCGCATGGACCTCCCCCACCGCCGCGAACAGCGCCCGCCGCGCGAGGAGGGGCTTGAGGAGGACGCCGCGCGTGACCCACCCGCCCGGAAAACGGTTCGTGAGCCACCCGACTCCCGCCGCCACCCCTGCCCCGAGCACCCACCCCGCGCCCCCCTCAAAGAATTGAGCGGCAGGAGCGGAGGCTCGCCAACGCAGACGCGCCCCCTTGAGATAGTTCCCCATCCAGATCACCGGATGCAGCCGCGCGGGCGGCTCTCCCAGCGCGTCCAGCGCGAGGGCAAGGAGAAGCGACCTCCGCACACCGCGCACCGCCTCCCGCCTCCCCTCCACCCCCTGTCCCCCCACGTCTTTCCCGTCAATGTTCGATGCCCGCCTGCGCCCCGATTCCCGCGTTGTAGGCGTGCTTGACGGGCTGAATCTCGCTCACGGTGTCGGCCAGGGCGACGAGTTCGGGCAGGGCGTCGCGCCCGGTGACGACGATGTGGAGGTTGGGGTCACGGGCCTTGAGCGTCGCCTCCACGTCGGGCCACGCGACCCAGCCGAACTTGAGGGGGTAGGTGAACTCGTCGAGGACGATCAGGTCGTATTCGCCGGAGAGGATGGCCTCCTTCGCCCGCTCCCAGCCGTGTTCGGCCAGCGCGGCAGAGTTCTCCAGATCGCGCGAGCGCCAGGTGAAGCCGTCGCCGAGGCCCTCGTGGGGGAGGCCCAGCGCGTCGAGGGCGCGGTGTTCGCCGAAGCGTGCCCCCTCGTGCTTGAGGAACTGGAACATCCGCACGCGCAGCCCGCGCCCGTGTGCCCGCAGCATCAGGCCGAGCGCGGCGGTCGTCTTGCCCTTGCCCTTGCCCGTGTTCACGATCAGGAGGCCCCGGCGTCCACGGGTCAGGTCCTCGCGTTTCTGGTAGGTGTCGCGCGCCTCGGCGAGTTCGCGCATGGCGGCCTCGCGGCGGGTGGCGGTGGCTGAGTCGGTGGATTCGGGGTCGGTCATTTCAGGGCCTCCGGGTGCAGCCAGCGGATGAGGGCGCGCAGGGCGACGGGCAGGCGGGGGCCGGGGCGCGAGAGGGCGTCGCGCTCCTCGGCGCTTGGGGTGTAGACGCGACCCGACCGCACCGCCCGCAGGTTCGCCCAGCCGGGCCGGGTCCGCGCGTCCGCCGGGGCCACGCCGATCACCGCCTGGGGGTCTGCCTGCACGATGAGTTCGGGGTCGATCTTCGGGAAGTCGCCCAGCCGCGCGGGGATGATGGTGCGCCCGCCCGCCTTCGTGATGAGCGTGCCGATGAAGGAGTTGGGGCCGACCGAGTACGGCGCGGGGTCCACCTCGTAGTACGTGCTCACCTTCGGGAGCCGGGCCACACTCGCCTGGAGCGCGTTCAGCTCGCCGCGCATCCGCGTGATGAGGTTGAGCGCCGCCGTCTCCCGGTTCGTCAGCCGCCCGAGGACGCCGATCTTCTCGAAGACCTCGTTGTACGTCTGCGCGCTGCCGCCGTACACGGTGAGGCCCGCCGCCACCAGCCGCTCCGTCAGCCGCGATCCACTCGATTCATCGGCCAGCACGAGGTCGGGCTTCAGCGCCACGATGGCCTCGATGTCGGGCTGAAAGGCGCTGCCCACCTTCGGCACGCGGTCCACCACCGCCCCCGGATAATTGCTGAAGGTATCCACGGCCACGAGGCGAGTTCCCGCGCCGATGGCGGCGAGCGTTTCGGTGTGGCTCGGCAGCATGGAGACGATGCGCCTCGGCTCGCGGCCCAGGGTGACGGCTCGGCCCAGGTCGTCGGTGACGGTGAGGGGATAGGTTGCGGCGAGGGCACCGCCCGGCAGCAGGGCACCGAGGGCGACGAGGGGGATGAGGTGGCGCATAGGCGAGGCTCCGGCGTGCGTGGCGGGGGGCGAGCTGAAGGGGCGCACGACAGAAGCCCGCTCCAGCCGGGGCCGGAGTGGGCATCACGGCGCGGTATTGAGCCGGGAATGCACGAACTCACGAACTGGCCCTCTGACGGCGAGAGGTGCCCCACAGCCCTGCTCGGGCGGTGGCGGCGTCCCTGGGTGGCATTCGGGCTTACAGGGCCAGGGCCTGCATACCGTTGCGCGACAGCGCCGGACTCACACCGGACTTCCCCATCCCCAGGTGCGGGCAGGGTAGCAGAGGCGGGCAGGGCGGGCGAGGCGGGAGGGGAACATTTCTGCGGTCAGCGGTCAGCGGTCAGCGGTCAGCGGTCAGCGGTCAGTGGTCAGCCCCACCAGCCACCAGTTCCCGCCCGCCCGCCGCAACGTGGCGACCGTGCCCGGCGGCGTGGCGACGGCGCGCAGGCCGACCGCGAGGCGCAGCGCGGCGTGGAGCGGCCCGGCGTGCGTGAAGGCGACGATCTCACCCTGGGCGGGTAGGACCTCCAACCAGCCCTGAAGACGGGCGTGGAAGGCGCGGCCTGTCTCCCCTCCCGGCGGCCCGTGGTCGGAGGTGGGGTCGGCGAGGGCGTCGATCCAGCCGCGTGGGGCGTCTCCAAACTCCGCCTCCAGTTCCGCCCAGGTGTGGCCCGCCATCACGCCGAAGCGGGCCTCCGTGAGGGCCGGGGTGGGAACGGCGTGCCTGAATCCGGCGAGCGCGGCGGTCTCGCGGGCGCGGCGGCTGGGGGAAGTGAAAGGTTGAGCATCGGTGGGCAAGCGCAGGCGGCGGGCGAGGGTCTGTCCCTCCACGGACAGCGGCGCGTCCTCGTCCCCCCTCGGGTAACGGCGCTCGGCGTTGGGGAGGGTCGGGGCGTGCCGAACGAGGTGGAGGGTCAGCACGGCCTCAGCCCCATTCATCAGGCACGGCCCCACGCGAACGCCCCCAGCGCCACGAGTTCCGCCGTCACCACGATCAATCCGTACACGTCCCCGCTCAGCCCCCCACCCAGCCGCGAGGCGGCGAAGCGGGCGACGAGGAGCGCGGCGGCGAACGCGGCGAGGACGGCGACCCACGCACCGGGAAGCAACAGCGCGGGCACGGTGAGGAGCAGCGCCACTCCCCACCGCCCCTCCCGCGACCGCGCCCCCAGCGACTCCTGCCGCGCCGCCGGGTACAGGTTCATGGGCGCGAGCAGCACCGTCCGCGCCACCACCGCCGCGACGACGGGGGCGAACACGGGAAGGGGAGCGGACAGCAGGCTCCACAGCGTCAGCAGCGCGAGAACTCCGGTCGCCAGCCCGAAGGCACCCACATGCACGTCCCGCAGAATCTCCAGCCGCCGCTCCGGGCTTTTCATGGCGAAGAGGGCGTCCGCGCTATCCACCAGCCCGTCGAAGTGGAGCATCCCCGTCACCGCCAGCCACGCCCCTACCGCGAGCGCCGCCCGCACCCCCTCCGGCAGGGGCAGCGGCAGCCACAGCACGAGGGCCACCACCCCACCCACCGCGTACCCCGCCAGCGGGTAGTAAGCGCTCGCCCGCGCGAAGTCCCCCTCCCGCACCTCCCGCACGTGCGGCAGCGGCAGCGTCGTCAGGAAGGTCAGCGCGAGGTGGGCGGCGTGCAGGTGACGGAGCCAGAGGGGGCGGGAGTCGGTCATGGATGGCTCAAGGCTGGCGAGTGGAAGGACGGGAGCGACCAGCCGACGCTCCGGGTCTTTTCCTGGCGACTGGAAGCTGGCGACTGGCGACTCTCTTCCCTACCCCTCCCCCGCGTGAACCTGCACCTGCCCGGCCACCCCGAGCGCGAGGGTGAGGTGTGCGGCGTTCGGCAACAGGACGGTCAGCGTCCCCAGCGCGGCGTCCACCCGCTCCACCCGGACGGGAGCGCCGGGGGTCAGGCCCGCCGTCACGAGGGCACGCAGCCCCGCCGGGTCGCCGTCGGGCACGCGGGCGATCCTCGCTGTCTCACCGGGCGCGAGCTGCGTCAGGCGGCGTTCGGCCCGCTCGGGCAACTCGCCCGTGACCGTGGGGATGGGGTCACCGTGCGGGTCGTGGGTGGGGTCGCCGAGCCACGCGGCGATGCGGGCCTCCAGCCGCTCGGACAGGGCGTGTTCCAGCCGCTCGGCCTCCTCGTGAACCTCGTCCAGCGGCACGCCCAGCGCCCGGTGGAGGAACAGCTCCAGCAGGCGGTGATGGCGCAACACCTCCAGCGCCACCCGCTGCCCCTCGCCCGTCAGCTCCGCCCCCTGGTACGGCGCGTGCGACACGAGGCCCTGCTCGCTGAGCTTGCGGAGCATTCCCGTGGCGCTCGCGGGCACCACGCCCAACGCGTCCGCGAGCGCCTGCGTATTCACCCGCCCCCGCTGTCCGAGGAGATACAGGTGCTTGAGGTAATCCTCGGCGGAGGGGGAGAGAGGGTGGGCGGGCATGGGTCCAGTGTAGAGGGGAGCCTCCGTTGTGGGCGTGAGGATGGGGGGACGGAGAAACGACCCCGTGTGTTTGCCCCTCCCCCTTGAGGGGGGAGGCCGGGTGGGGGTGGACTGGCCCGGCCTCCAAGAACGGGAGGAAGGTCAAGGCCCCTCCCTGACGATGGAGCGGGTCACACGCCCCCTCACCCCGGCCCTCTGCTTCGCAGCTCTCCGAGTCACCCACGGGGGGAGAGGGAGAAAAGCCCTGCCGACCTGCCGACGCCGACCTCTCGAAGCGGCTCATGGACATCACCCGCTCTCGCCCGCCCGTGGAACTTTTCCGCCCTCCCCCGACTCCTACGCTTGAGGCGGCTTTGACCCACGCTCCCCCCCACTCCTCCCACGAGCCGAGCGACGCGCACCTCGCCCGGCTGGCCGCGCACCCCGGTCCGCAGCGGGAAGCGGCGTTCGAGGCGCTGGTGCGGCGGCACGCCCCGCGCGTCCACCGCCTCGCGTCCGGAATGGTGGGGCCGGGGGCCGCCGACGACGTGGTGCAGGAGGTCCTGATCAGCATGTACCGGAATCTGGGCGGCTTTCGCGGCGAGGCGCAGTTCTCCACGTGGCTGCACCGCATTACCCTCAACGCCTGCCACCGGGCGCTGGCAGCACGTCAGGCGGTGGCGCTGGAGGACACGCCGGAACCCGCCGCCCCCCACAGCCCGGTCCGTGCCGGGGAGCAGGCCGACCTACGGGACCGCCTCGCGTGGGCGATGGGCCAGCTTCCGCCCGACCAGCGCGAGGCCGTGAGCCTGCGGGAACTGTCGGGGCTGGACTACGCCGAGATTGCCGAGGTGATGGGCGTGGAGGTGGGCACGGTCAAGAGCCGTATCCACCGGGGACGGGCGGCGTTGCGCGGGTTGTTGGCGGGAATAGGAGTAACGCCGTGAAGGGGAGGTTGAGGGGATGAACGACAGGGAGCTTGACGCGCTGTTCGCACGGGCACGGAAGGAGACGGCGGAGGACGCGGGGGCGGCGGAGCGGTTCCTGGCGTGGCACCGGGGGACGCTGGCGGCAGAGCCTCTACCTCCCCGCCGTGCCCGGACGCTCCGCTGGCCCGCTCTCCTCGCCGCCGCCGCCGTGCTGACGGGCGCGTTCGTGCTGCGGCCCGTGCCGCCGCTGCCGTCCAGCGCCGCCTACGACGCTTATGCGGGTACGCTCGGGGAGGGCTGGTGAGACGGTTCCTCGCCCTGCTGGCCTTGTTGAGTCTGAGCGGTGCCCACGCCGACGCCATCGACGACCTCTCCTCCGCCCTGTGGCGGGCGCGGACGCTGGCGGCGAAGGGGGAGGCCGAGGTGAGCGTGCTCTTCCCGCCGCGTGCGGTGGCCGCCGAGTCGGCCCGACGCGCTGACCGCCTCCCGGTGGTGCCCTTCCGCCCGGCGCTCATCCGCCGTCACTTCACGGTCACGCGGGCGGACGCTCCCCCGCTGGCAGGCCGCGACGTGACCCGCTTCGACCTGACGCCCAACGTCGGGCAGGCGGCCCACTGGAGCATTTGGGTGGACCGGGCGTGGAACGTGCCGCTCGCCTTCGAGGAACGGATGCCGGATGGGACCCTCGCCCGCCGCGCCGCCTTCACGCGGGTGAATGCGCAACCGGCCCGCCGTCCGAGACCGGTGCCGACGATGCCCGCCGGCCTGCGTCAGGCTGTCCTCGCGGCGCTGCCCGGCCTGCGCTTCCCGCCCGGATTCACACCCACGGCGGTGGCAGCGCGGGAGGCGGGTGGCGCGGAAGTCACGCTCAGTGACGGAATCAACGTCCTGGCGCTGGTCATCGCCCCCCGGAACGTCCGCACCGCGCCCGGTGTGGCCTCGCGCCGGGTGGGGCCGGACTTCGTGTGGCTGGTGGGAAACCTCCCCGACACGCCCCTCCGCCAGGCCCTGGCAGGCATCCAGGAGGTGAAGGCGGGGGAGCTGGGAACTTTCCTGGCCGGGAAGGACTCCAAGAAGTGACCATGATCTGCCCCTCCCCCTTCCCGGAGGTTCCATGTCCCTGAACCCCCTCTCCCGACGCCTCACCCTGGAGGACGCCGCACACCTGCTGAGACGAACCGCGTTCGGCGCGACGGACGCCCAGATTCGCGCCCTGGCAGGCCGTGACGCCCGCGAGGTGGCCCGCGAGCGGCTGGCCCTCGATCAACAGCTCGCACCTGGCAACCCCTTCGACCCCGCCGAGGCGGCCACCCCCTTCGCGGGCGTCCAGCTCACGCGGGCGGCGTGGCTGTATGAACTGCTGTACAGTCCTCACCCCCTGCGTGAGGTGCTCGCCCTCACCTGGAGCAACCATTTCGTGGTCGGCACCGACAAGGTGCGGAACGTGCCCGTGCTCGCGGACTACCTGAACCTGCTGCGCCGCCACGCGGCCACGACGGACTTTGCCCGCTTCGCGTTGGAGGTGGCGCAGTCGCCCGCGATGCTGCGCTACCTCGACGCCGACCGGAACCGCAAGGGGAAGCCCAACGAGAACTTCAGCCGCGAGCTGCTGGAACTGTTCACCACCGGCGTCGGCTCCTACACCGAGAAGGACGTGCAGGAGGGTGCCCGCGCCCTGACCGGCTGGACCTTCCGGGGTGGGCGCGGCAACCGGAGGTTTCTGGAGGACTCCGAGTTCTTCTTCGTCTCGGGCCAGCACGATGGGGGCCGCAAGACCTACCTGGGCCAGAGCGGGAACCTCAGCGGCGAGGACGTCGTGCGGATCGCAGCCACCCATCCCGCCACGGCCACGTTCGTCGCCCGCAAGTTGCACCGCGCCTTCGTGGCCGATACGCCCGACGAGGCGGCGGTGGCGACCAGCGCCGAGACCTTCCGCCGCACGAAGGGGAATATCCAGGCCGTGCTGGAGGAACTTCTCGCCAGCGACCACTTCTATGCCCGGCGCGGGGCGATCATCCGCAGTCCGGTCGCCTTCATCGTGGGGGCGCTGCGTACGCTGGGGCAGCCCCGGCTGGAGGTCAAACAGGTCCTGAACCTCGCGCAGACCGCCGGGCGGATGGGTCAGTTTCTGCTTCAGCCCGACAGCGTGAAGGGCTGGGACGGGGGCCGCGAGTGGGTGGGCGACACGGCCCTGCTGCTGCGGATGCAGGTGGCCGCCTCGCTGACGCTGGGTCAGGGCGCGCCGGGGCTGGAGACGCACCCCTCCGACCTCGCGTTGCTGGGCACCGAGCGCTCGCCGCTGGCCGGAGTGACGGACGGCCTGAACCCCAGGCAGCGCCTGTACCTGACCCTGATCAGCCCCGAATTCGGGCTGGCCTGAGTCCCAAGTGACCCGAGAGGTGACCATGACCGTGGACCGACGCGACTTTCTCAAGTACTCCACCCTGGCCATCGCCGCCACGAGCGGGATGCCCGGCTTTCTCGCCCGTGCGGCGGCACAGGCGGCGGCCCAGCCCGCCTCTGGGGGCAAGACCCTGGTGGTGATCCAGCTCACCGGGGGCAACGACGGCCTGAATACCCTGGTGCCGTCCTCCAACGGCGCGTATTATGCGGCCCGCCCCAACATCGCCATCCCTAAAAAGGACGTGCTGACCCTCACCCCCGACCTGGGGATGCACCCGGCCCTCAAGCCCCTGATGCCGCTCTGGGACAGCGGGCACCTCGCCTGGATGGAGAACGTGGGCTACCCCAACCCCCACCGCTCCCACTTCGCCAGCATGGCGATCTGGCACACCGCCGACCCCACGCAGGCGCGGGCCGAGGGCTGGATCGGGCGGGTGGCCGAGAAGATCGGCGACCCCTTCTGCGCGTCGAACATCGGGGGCACCACCCCGCAGGCGCTGCGGGCCTCCGAGTTCAGCCTGCCCTCCATCGGCAGCGTGGACAGCTTTCAGGTCAAGCTCCCGGCGGGGCTGGACGGGGCCTTCGAGCGGCTGCTCAACCTCCCCCGTCAGGGCGAGGCCGACTACCTGGGCCGCGCGACCCGGCAGATGGTGGCGAACACACAGAAGGTGCAGGCGAACGCGGCGAAGTACCGCCCCGGCGCGAAGTACCCGGAGGGCCGTTTCGGAACCAATCTTCAGGACGCCGCCCGATTGATCGCCGCCGGAACCGGACAGCGGGTGCTGTACGTCTCCCTGAACGGCTTCGACACCCACGCCGGGCAACGGGCCGATCAGGACGAGTTGCTTGGAACCCTCGCCTCGGGCCTCGCCGCCTTCCAGACCGACCTGGAAACGCAGGGCCTGGCTGACCGGGTGATCGTGATGGGCTTTTCGGAGTTCGGACGCCGGGTGGCCGAGAACGCCAGCGCGGGCACCGACCACGGCCAGGGCAGCGTGATGTTCGCCCTCGGCCAGGGAGTGAGGGGCGGGGTCCACGGCGACAGTCCGGACCTGGAGGACCTGGAGGACGGCGACATCCGTTACAAGCAGGACTTCCGGGGGGTCTACGCGGGGGCGCTGACGACCTGGCTGGGGCTGAACGCGCGGGACATCCTGGGTGGAGACTTCGCGGGGCCGGGATGGATCGCCTGAGCCTCTGGCTGGGCGCGGCGCTCACCGGGCTGGTGCTGCTCTCCGCTCCCGCTGTCCTGGCCCTGCCGAAGTACCGCCTCCTCACCGCGCAGCAGGTCGGGCATGACAAAGGCGACCCGCTGTGGCAGCTCTCGGGCCGGGTCGTGCCATGCGTGACGTGCCATCTCAGCGCGCAGGGCGGCCCCGGCTGGAACCCCTTCGGGGAGAGCCTGCGCGCGGGCTTCCGGGCCGAGCCGGGCGCGAGGTTCGGGGAGGTGTTGTACCGGGTGCTGGAAGCGAGAGCCGACGCCGACGGCGACGCCTACCCCGACGCGCTGGAGTTCCACGCGCGGACGAATCCGGGAGATGCCGCGAGCAGGCCGGAGCAGGGATTGGACGTGCTTCAGGCCGAGTTCGAGGCGGCGGGAGGATTGGAACAGTACGCGCCGAGGACACGCTGAGGACACAAAAGACCCCGCCGAAGCGGGGCCTGTCATTTCAGGGGAGGCTGGCTCAGGCCGCGAGGACGGCCTGGATGACTTGCAGGCGGTGCCCGTCCGCGAGTTGGGCGACAATTTCCTGGCGCAGCTCGTTCGCGTTCTCCAGCCCCAGGTCCTCGATCAGCCGGACGAAATCGATCTCACGGTAGGGCTGCCCGGCAGGTTGGGAGTGCGCGAAGTAGGCAACGAGTTCCTCGAAGGTCAGCGGTGACATGCCCCAAGCCTGCTCCTCCCCGATGAAGATTTCCTTAAAAAAAGTCGCATATCGAAGAAAGTGTGAGGCCGGATACGGGAGGGGCCGTGCCGCTCACAGCCGCCGCTCCCACGTCACCCACATCGCCTCGGGGACGTAGCCCAGCCGGGAGTTGACCCGCAGCATGGGGAGGTTGAGGACGGCACCGCCCGTGCTTGCGCGTGCATACCCCTCCTCGCTCGCCCATCCCAGCGCGTGCGCCCCCAGAACGGTGGCGAGACCCCGGCCCCGGTGGTCGCGGGCGGTGACAGTATGTTCGATCTCCACCTCCCGGCCCTGTGGCGTCAGGCGGGTGCTGGCGACGATCTCGCCCCGGAGGCGGACCACGAAGGCGACCTCCTCACGCACGACCATCTCCCGCAGCTCAGCCAGGGTGAGCGGGTCGGGTGTGGTCGTCGGGTGGCGCGGCGCGTTCTCGATGCCGAGCGTGTGGAGGGCGTGCAGGGCGGCCCAATCCCCTTCCGGCGCGTTCTCCCCCAGCCGCTCCACCTCGTACCCGGCGAGGAAGAGGCGTTCTTCCAGCGCGGCGAAGGGGGCCGGGTCAAAGCGCGTGAGGTCGAGGTGCGCGCCCCACGACTGCCAGGCGTTGCGAGAGCCTGCCGCGTGGAAGAAGCCCATCGTCTCCGGCCAGTCCTCGCGCGTCACGCCGAGGAGCCGGGAGAAGCCGTTCGGGAGCCGGGCCAGGGCGGCGAGGTACAGGGCCGTGAAGGTGGTCGGGTCTCCCGCCAGATCGGGCCTCAGCGCGTCGGAGGCGGCGGAACCGAACGGGGAAAGGTGGAGGGTGGCGACCACCTCATCCCCATTTACAGCGACGAGCCGCACACGGCCAGGGTCGGCACTCTCCCTGAACTGCTCCACCGTATACGTCCAATGCCCCCGCATTCCGGCGGTGACAAGCCGCGCGACGGCGGGCGCGTCGGCATTCTGGAAGGGGCGTACCGAAAGCGTCGCCTCTGTCGGCGTCGGGTCAGGAAGGCTCACGCGGTTATGGTGCTCGTCGCAGGAGCCGGGGGCGAATCCCCGATCTACGCCAAATGGCTTGCGAGTGCATATGCGTCCCTCCTTCGCAAGCCCAACCCCGTACCCGTCACCCCCGCCCTCCATACATCCCGACTCATACTCAGGTCACATTCACGTATTGACTTGACAGGATTACGCCCCAACCGTATTCTGTCCTCACCGGAATGGAGGTGCCGTGGTGTGCCTGTTCCCCGGACCGGAGGGAGCCGAGCGCCCCCAATCCCGCTTCAGACCGTGCCCTTGCCTGTGTTGGTGGGGGCACCTGCCTTTTCTGGCCTGTCCTGTCTGACCACAGGGTGAAGACAGACCGGGTTGGCCCTATGGTATGGCCCCTTACACTGGCCCCATGACGGCTACCCAACAACAGCAGAGTGTGGAGCAGCTCAGCGTGAACACCATCCGCACGCTCGCCATCGACGCCGTGCAGCAGGCGAACAGCGGGCACCCCGGCGCACCGCTGGGGGCGGCCCCGATGGGCTACGTGGTGTGGCAGCGCTTCCTGCGCTTCAACCCGAAGAACCCGGATTGGGCGGGCCGCGACCGCTTCGTGCTGTCGGCGGGTCACGCCTCCATGCTGATCTACTCGCTGCTGCACCTCACGGGCTATGACATGCCGCTGGACGACCTCAAGCGCTTCCGGCAGTGGGGCAGCAAGACGCCCGGCCACCCGGAGTTCTTCCACACGAAGGGGCTGGACGCGACGACGGGGCCGCTCGGGCAGGGCGCGGCGATGTCGGTCGGCATGGCGATGGCGGAGGCGCACCTCGCCGCCCGCTACAACCGCGAGGGCTTCGCCGTCTTCGACAACGACGTTTACTCCATCCTCGGCGACGGCGACCTTCAGGAGGGCATCAACCACGAGTCGGCGGCGCTCGCCGGGCACCTGCGGCTCGGCAGGCTGATCTGGCTGCACGACGACAACGAGGTTCAGCTCGACACGGCGACTTCCCAGGCCGAGTCCGACGACGTGGCGGCCCGCTACCGTGCCTACGGCTGGCAGGTGCTGCGCGTGGCCGACGGCAACAATCTGGACGAGATCGAGGCGGCCATCCGCGAGGCGAAGGCCGATACGGGGCGACCCTCCCTGATTCAAGTGCGGACGACCATCGGCTTCGGCAGCCCCCGCGCGGGCACGAGCAAGGCGCACGGCGAGCCGCTGGGGGCCGACGGTGTGGCCTCGACGAAGGCCGCGCTGGGCTGGGACTACCCGCCCTTCACCGTGCCGGACGAGGTGCGCGCCCACATGGACGCGACCGAACGGGGAGCGAAGCTGGAGGCCGAGTGGCAGGCGATGTTCGACGCCTACGCCACCCAGTATCCCGACCTCGCCGCCGAGGTGATGGCCCTCCTCAAGCGGGAGCTGCCGGGGAATCTGGAGAGTGCCCTCCCCACCTTCGAGCCGGGCGGGAAGGGCGTCGCCACGCGCAACGCGAGCGGGGAGGTCATCAACGCGCTGGCGCGGGTGGTGCCCGGTCTGATGGGCGGCAGCGCGGACCTGAGCGGCAGCACGAAGACGACGATCAAGGACGGCGGGACCTTCGGTGCCGAGAACTATGCGGGCCGCAACGTTTACTTCGGGGTGCGCGAGTTCGGCATGGCCGCCGCCGGAAACGGTCTCGCGCTGTACGGCGGTCCGCGCCCGCTGGTGGGCACCTTCCTCGTCTTCGCGGACTACCTCAAGCCCGCCTTCCGGCTCTCGGCGATCCAGATGCAGCCCGTGACCTACGTGCTGACCCACGACTCCATCGGCCTCGGCGAGGACGGCCCCACCCACCAGCCCATCGAGCAGCTCGCCATGCTGCGCGCCGTGCCGAACGCCCGCGTCATCCGCCCCGCCGACGCGAACGAGACCGCCGCCGCGTGGCTCCTCGCGCTGGAGCACGGCACCGGCCCCACCGCGCTCGCGCTCTCCCGCCAGGATTTGCCCGTTATGCCCCGCAACGTCGAGGGCGTGAGGAAGGGCGCTTACGTCGTCCGTGATGTGGAGGGGGCACAGGTCATCCTCGTCGCCTCCGGCTCGGAGGTCAGCCTCGCAATGGATACCGCCGAGGCGCTGAGCGGGGAGGGCATCGCCGCCCGCGTGGTGTCGATGCCGTGCATGGAACTCTTCCGCGAGCAGGACAGGAGCTACCGCGACTCCGTGCTCACACCCGGCGTGCGGCGCGTCGCCATCGAGGCCGCGAGCAAGCAGCCGTGGTACGAGTGGGTGGGCCATGACGGCGCGGTGGTCGGGATGGAGACGTTCGGGGCCTCCGCCCCCGCTGCGGTGCTGTTCGAGAAGTTCGGGTTCTCCGTGGAGAACGTGGTACGGGTGGTGAAGGAAGTGCTGTAGCGGTCAGCGATCAGCCCTCAGCCGTCAGCAGGAGGAGCGTCCAACCCCGTGTGAGGGTGGGCGCTTTTCTCATCCCGCAACAGCTCACGGGCGCTCACGAGGGCACCTAAAGCCACTCCCGCCGACCGCCACCGCGCGTTGAAGTTCTGCGGGCTGGGGTGCGGGCAGGCGAGGGTGGGCAGACCCGACCCCACCTCCGGCCAGGCCGCCTGTGCGTGCCGACCGACGAGGACCACAGCACGCAGCTCCGGCATGAGCGAGAGCAGGTGCCGGGTCAGCGGCGCGGCCTCGGCGTATTGGGCAGGCCGGGGCGTCACGACGCCGTTCTCGCTCATCTGCCACGGCACCGCGTTCCACACGGCCACGTCCCCCCGCCGCAGGCCGGAGAGATGCAACAGGCAGCGCAGGTTCTCCGCCGTCCCGTCCGGGTTGTCCATCGAGACGAAGCCCGTGCGGCTCACCACCGGGCCGGGTGATTCGAGCAGCAGGAGAACCCGCGCCCCCACGCCGCCGTCATGCGGGTCGAGGGCGGGAAACCAGCGGCCCGAGGCGGCGGCCTGCGCCTCCACCCACAGATTGAGCGGCGCGACGTGGGGGGCGAGGCGCTGGGCCGCGCGTGCCCCCCGCACGTCGGGAAGACCTAGGCTCCGGGTCTGCACGCCCGACCTACGCCGACCCGCCGCGACCCTTGACGGCCTTCCAGGTGCCGCCGTAGCGGTACTCGGGGTTGTCCTCGGCCTCGGTGCGGCGGCAGGGCGGGCACAGGAAGACCCAGCCCTCGTCCTCGCGGCGGACCACGCGGTACATGACGGGCGAGGGCTGGCCGCAGCGGGCGCACGCCTTCTCTCGCTGGCGGTGGGGCGGGGTGGGCATGGGGGGAGTGTAGGCGGCACGCTCCCTGGGGCCGTGAGCCTCGGCTTTCGGTCTTCATAGCCTTCCGGCGCGGGCGGTGGAGGACGCCGGACTTAACCGTACCTTGTGGGACCGGGTTGCCGAGAACCTACGTCTGAGTCGGGGTTTATAAGGCGTCCAGCAGTGCCGCGTAGCCGCAAATTATTATGCTATTAGCATAATTTATGTTAAGATGTACGCATGAAGACGGCCCCCGTGACCCTGGAATTCGGCACGCAGCGCCTGCCCGCCAGCGCGGACGGACTGCTGCACGCCGCGACCGCCCTCACCACCCTGGGCGTTCCCATGCCCGACAACTGGACGGCTTTTGCCGACGACCATGATCTGAGCAGCCCCGAGCGTGACTTCGGGGTGGGGCCGGAGGCGACCCTCAGCGCCACCGAGTTCGCGCAGCTTTCCTTCACGCTGGGCACGCCCGAGGCGCGGCGCTGGCGCAAGCGGGCGCAGACCCTGCTCGCCCGCGCGCTGACGGGAGACGTGCGCCTCGCCGCCCAGATCGCCGAGCGCAACGCCGACCCCGAGGCGCGGCGCTGGCTGGCCGCCCGGCTGGAGAGCACCGACGCCCGCCGCACCCTGATGAGCACCGTCGCCCGGCACGGCGGCGAGGGGCGCGTGTACGGCCAGCTCGGTTCCATCAGCAACCGCTCCGTACTCGGCACCGACTCGGCCACCATCCGCCGGGAGCGCGGCGTCAAGCAGACCCGCGACGGCCTGCGGAGTGAAGAACTCCTGCGCCTCGCCTACCTCGACACCGCCACCGCCCGCGCCATCGCCGAGCGCGGCGCGCAGGGCAACGAGGCCATCCTCCGGCTCCACGAACACGTCGCCCGCCGCGAGCGCCACCTGTGGGACAACCCGCTTCCTTCGCAGACGGGCTGAGGCTTCCCCTTCCCGAGTTCGAGAGGCTCCGCCGCGTGGTCGGTGGGGCCTCTCCCTTTTATTCTGCTGACGGCTGAAAGCTGGGAGTTGGAGGCTTCCACAAGTGACGAATCCGTGCCGACCCCTGCTCTACAATGCCGCGCGTGCCCGCCCTCCTGATCCGCTCGGTGCTGCGCGAGGTCCTGCGGTGGTACGCGGCGGGGCTGGCGCTCTTTTTAATCCTGCAACTCGCGGACATCCTGAGTACGGTCGCGGGGCTGCTGCTGGTACACGACGCGACCCTCGGGGAGGTCCTGACCGCAGTAGGAGCCTATGCGCCCACCATCCTCAACCGGGCGCTCGTGCTGGCGGTGCCTCTGGCGGTGCTGCTCGCCTTCGGGCGGCTTCAGAGCGACAGTGAACTCAAGGCGATGTTCGCGGCGGGCGTGCGGCCCCTGGCGCTGGTGTGGCCGCTCGCGCTGCCGTTCGTCCTCGTGGGCGCGGTCGCCTACGTGAACGCCGGGTACGTGGTGCCCGCCGGGCTGGAACGCTGGGACCGCGCGTGGTACGGCATCTACGGGACCGTGCCGCCGCCCCCCACTCAGGACAACTACACTTACGCGCCGCCGGGGGCGCTCTTCTACGCGGGCCGGGTCCGCAACCCGGAGGGCGGGACGGTCGCCCAGCTCGACGGCGTGCTCGTTCAGCGCGGCGCGGAGACGGTCACGGCGCAGACGGGCACCTGGGACACCGGGAAGGGCACCTGGACCCTCCAGAACGCCTGGATCACCCGACCCGGCGAGGATCCCCGGCAGGCGAAGGGACCGCTGAGCTTCCCGCAGGGGGACACGCTGGCCCCACCCCCACCGCCCGCGAACAAGGTCAGCACGCCGGAACTCCATAAGCGGCTGGCCTCGGGTCGGCTGACGCCCGAGCAGCGGCGGGACTACACCTTCCAGCTCGCCGCCCGCCTCGCCGATCCCGTGACGCCGGTCGTGTTCGCGCTCGCGGCGGGGGCGCTGGGGCTGTTCCTGCGGAACAGGGCGGCGGCCTTCGCGGCGGTGCTCGTCTTCCTCGTGGCGTTCTACGTGCTGTGGACGACCGTGCCGCAACTCGCGCGGGCGGGGGCCGTCCAGCCCGTGCTCGCGGCGTGGCTGCCCAACCTCGTCTTCCTGCTCTTCGCGGGGCTGCTCGCGTGGAGGTTGCGGTGAGGCCCCCGTCCCTGAAACGCTTCGAGCGGTACGTCCTCGCCGAGATTCTGCCGCCGCTCGTGGGGGCGCTCGCCAGCGTGATCGTGCTCGTGCTGCTGACGCTGCTGGAGGAGGCCATCGCGCCGCTGCTCGCCAAGGGGGCCAACCCCCTGCTCGTCGCGCGGCTCGTGGCCCTCAACGTGCCGGAGGCGGTCGCCACCGCGCTCCCCATCGCCCTGATGTTCGCCATCCTGCTCGGGCTGTCGCGCCTCGCCGCCGACTCGGAGATCAAGGCGGCGCTGGCGAGCGGGGTGCCCGCGTCGCGGCTGTTCCGGCCCGTGCTGCTCCTCGCAGTGGGGGTCACGGTGCTGTCCTTTGCCCTCAGCGAACTCCTCGTCACCCGCGCGAAGGTGCGTGTGCAGGCCGTCCAGCGCGAGATCGTCCTCGACAACCCGCGCGTCCTGGGGCTGGGGGAGAACGGCCTCGTCCTCCGCGACGCGCTGGGGCGGGCGATCAGCGTGGGGCGGGCGCTGCCGGGCGGCGAGCTGCGCGACCTGCGGATCGTGACGATGCAGGCGGGAGCGCCCCCGCGTGAGGTCATCACGGCGCGGCGTGGGCGGCTGCGCCCCGGCAGCAACGTACTGGAGCTTCAGGACGGGCGGCGCGTCACCTTTCAGGACGCCCGGCCCGTCACGGTGCTCACCTTCGTCAGCGGCACCCTCCCCGTGCAGGACGTTCAGGCGAGCTTCGAGGGAGGGAACGGGGCGCTGAGGCCGATCTACCTTCCCCTCTCACAACTCATCGAGCGCACGAACACCTACCGCCAGCAAAGCGTCCGCTCGCCCGCCGACTTCACCGCCCTGCACCGCCGCTTCGCCGAACCGCTCGCCGCGCTGGCGCTGGCCTTTTTCGCGGTCAGCCTCGCCGTCTACACCTTCCGCAGCGGGCTGAATCTGGGACTGGTGTGGGCGCTGCTTCTCTCTTTCGCGTACTACGCCACATGGAGCGTCTTCCGGGTGATGGGTGAGAACGGGGCGCTGCCGCCCACGGTCGCCGCCTACGCGCCCGACCTGATCGCGGTGCTGGCGGGCGGGCTGCTGCTGTGGCGGGCGGCGCGGCGGTAGGAGAGCGGGTCAAAGGAGAACGTTCACGGCCCGGAGTTCCCTCAGAATGTCCTCGTAAGCCGCCTGTGCCTCCGGGAACTTCCGCTCCAACCACCGCTGATCCTTGCACTCGTAACGCGCGGCGTGGCAAATCCGCTTGAGGAGGACGAAGGCAGCCGCCATTTCGTCCAACGGGTTCGGAATATCGCGCTGGAGGATGCGGGGGAGGCTCTCGTAGTTGAAGTCCGTGCCCCGGTAGCCGGGGCGAACGTCGCTGATGTGTGCCCGGATGCCGTGGAGGGTGGTGTACATCATCAAGGTGATTCGCCAGTCGAGCGCATCCTCGGGGAGGCTGTCGAGGATGCGCCTGTTGTGCTGGGCCTATGCCTCGTGCTGGGCCTTACCGGGCATCTGCCGTGCGGAAGGTGATGTCGTCCACCCAACTCCCGGCGGCGCGGGCGGCACGCATCAGGACCGTTCCAATATCCCGCTTAGGTTCGTACTCGTCCTCAATTTTTGGATCAATCCGACATTCCAGAAGCCAGCCACCATCGGGACCCACCGTCACGTCTACACCCCGTAGCCCTAAATTCTGGAGTTGGGGAAGCACGCTTGTCAGTTCAGGGGACACGTCTCCGGGTCGGTTCGTCAATCTGTTCGCCACTTCTTGCTCCCTTCGCGGAAGATGCAGGCCAACACGTTGGGTTCACTCTACCGCCCTCGATGGGGTACCGAGGAAGACTGGTTGGTGGACACCCTACCCCCCCGTCCCCTCGTCCAGCCCCACCCCGAAACCCTGATCGAGCAAGGCCTCGCTGTAGGTGCGGAAGGCGAGCATCGTCTGGGTGCGGGTGATGCCCGCCACCTTCCGCAGGTGCCCCGTCACCACGTCATCGAGGTCCTCGTAGCGGGCGAGGCGCAGGATCGCCACGATGTCCCACTCGCCCGTCACCGAGTACACCTCGCGCACATTCGGCACGCCCGCCAGCGCCTCGGCGGTCTCCTGAATTCGCTGCCGCTCCGCCTGCACCATCACGATTGCAGTGACCATGCCTCATTGTGGCGTGCTGCTCCCTCCACCCCAGGGAACCCGCCTGGGCAAACCTTCAGAGTGTGCCGGAGGACCGGATTTCGCGCGCCTGACCGCTCGTTCGGGGACGTTCTGCCGTCGTAGCGGGCGGTATCCTTCCCTCATGACCGCTCCCGCTCCCGCCGCCACGCAGGTTTCGCCGCGTGAGCAACTCCTCAACCGCATCCAACGCGACATTCCCATCGTCCAGCGCCCCTACCGCGTGATCGCGGAAGAGGTCGGCATGACCGAAGCCGAGGCGCTGGACATCTTGCGTGAGGTGAAGGCGGAGGGCGTGCTGCGGCAGGTGAGCGCCATCTTCGACACGCGGACGCTGGGGTACAAGTCCAGCCTCGTCGCCGCCGTGTACGACGAGGACCAGCTCGACGCGGGGGCCGAGATCGTGAACGGGCATCCCGGCGTGAGCCACAACTACAAGCGCAACCACAGCTTCAACCTCTGGTACACCATCGCCGTGCCGCCTGAAAGCGACATTGAGGCGCATGTCCAGCGGCTCCACGACCTCAGCGGTGCCCGTGTGACCCGGCTGATGCCGACCCTGCACCTGTTCAAGATCGGGGTGGAGTTCGACATGAGCGGCAAGGAGGACTGGAACGCGAAGGCCGCGCCGCAGTACACGAACGCCGACCGCAACATCGGGTACGAGGTGACGGACCTCGACCGCGCCTTCGTCGTGGAGTTCCAGAAGGACCTGCCCGTGACCGAGGAACCCTATGCCGACGCCTGCGCCGCCCTCAGCCTGAGCATCGAGGAGGTCGCCGCGCACGCCGCGAGGATGAAGGCGGCGGGTGCCTTGCGCCGCGTCTCCGCCGTCTTCCGGCACCAGAAGGCGGGCTTCACCTTCAACGCGATGGGCGTGTGGGCCGTGCCAGGGGACGAGGTGGCCGAGACGGGCCGCCGCATGGCCGAGTTCAAGGCGGTCAGCCACTGCTACCTGCGCCCCACCTACCCCGAGTGGCCCTACACCATCTTCACGATGGTCCACGGGCGCAGCAAGGAGGAGGCGTTCGGCAAGATTGAGGCGATTGAGCGGGAGGTCGCGCCCGGCATCGATCACGCCATCCTGTACTCGACGAAGGAATACAAGAAGATTCGGCTGGAGTTCTATAAGCCGGAGTTCTACAGTTGGGCCGAACGGCACAACCTCACTTGATCGCTATGTCACGGCGCTTTTACTATCAGCATAGGCGGCTGTACGTCGAAGATGCGGGCAGGAATGCTCTCTGTTTTGCTCTGATTGGCCCATAGAAGGCCGAGGAGGGGTAGGGTGGCCCCTGAGGGGAGGCACCACTACCTTATCTGCCCCTTCTCGTGGCTTACAGAGGGTTTTTGTTGTAGCGGAATCGCCGGGTAGACTGATTATGAGCAAACTCTCCCTCGTTTTTCTCTGGAGAAAAATGGACGGGCAACGGGTCGAATCTGACCTGACGCCTACCTGGGTGAACCTGTATTCACCAGTGGTGCCGAGCCAATCGCACATCTGCTAAGTTCTGGATGTTCAGACACACAAGGAGGCTCTATGCGACATGCTGTTGCTTCACTGGCTGGTATTTTGTTGTTCTCTACAGCTCAGTCCATTGACTATACTTTTGAAAACATTTTGAAGCAACGCTTTCCAAAAGCATATGGAGCGTGTATGGATTACGCTGCACAAGCAAACGGGCCTTGGAAGGAGCCTTACAACCGCCCGCTTGCCTTCTATGATTGTGCACAAGCTTATGTATACCAACACTATTATGTTCCTTTGAGGGAGAGAGAGAAGAGGTAGGAAATTTGTTGCGCCTAAACCTACGGAGACAATTCTCGTTGGTGATCCTAGCTCTCCCAGGCTATTTGATAAACCAGTCAATCAATACGGCAATTTCTGTTTTAATCATTATAGCAAGGCCATCGAAGCTCAAATATCTCTGTGTAGCGATATCAAAACGCCAGGGGCGAAGATTGGCCCTCATCCTGATTGGTTCACACGCTTATGGAATTCTAGCTTGAGGGAATTGCGTGTTTGTCCAAGCAACTTAACGCCCTATTACAGAAATGAGGCCATAAGTTGTGGTCTTACAGATGTAGAGGTAAACGAGGCATACCAACTAACCGCAGAAGCGTTGGGTCCAGAGTGGACTAAAGGTAAATTAACCAGTCACCATATGTATAATGACGTGTACATATGGCGTTTCAACACGGCGAGTGAATTTATAATAGTAACATTTGCCTATTTATATGAGAGGAAGCCTGGGGCGGTTATGACATTCACCATGTTATGGCGTCCCAATGTACCTTACGTATACAAGGGTAAAAGCTACGTGAAATGAGTTTAACTCTGGCAAGCATAGTAGAAGTGCAATACTAAAATACGTTTAGTTACAAAGCAAGGTGTAAGATTATAGATGAGCTTGCCGTATCGATAATAGACGCAATTGATCGATCAGCTACAGTATCTGTTGACCGTCCACGCGCCTTCGGCGCGGCCCGTCGCTTCGCTCCGGGCACCGTTGGGAGGAATTCACCTAGTCGCTAGACATATCGGCTTGATCCATCTGATCTAACCAATGATCCCGAGCCAACTCCTTAGCCGTAGGGTAGGAGGACGGGTCAGACTGTGAACTAAGTACCGCTTCAGGATGATGCACTGACACGTAGTTAGTTGAGGACCGCCGACGAGACCTCCGCCCGGAGGGTTTGGCAGCCTTCCCTTTCACTCTGCCCTGCGTGTCTGTCATCCACCCGACGCACCGAGGAAGGTTCTGTTTCCCAGTGACAAGACGTTGCATCCGGCTCATCAGGTCTGTGTGTTGCTGCGCTCCCAGATGCTGACGGATACGCACTTCCGGCGACAGCGAGGACAGGTAGGGCGGGCGAATCTTGGACCGCTCTAGCCGTGTCGCCCCAGCAAGAACAGGCTTGGCGACGTACAGAAAGAAGCCAAAGAGGGTCCGAGTGTCTTTCGTGCTGGGATCGACCGTGTACAGGTCCAGCGGGTCAGGGTGCCGCCCTGACCGCCTGACAGAAAGTATGAGAAAGCGTCCCCGGTAGGGGACACTTTCTGTTTGTGACAACTGAAAATGCCGCCGGGGACGCTCCTCGACTCTACCAGGCTGTCCTGGCTCAGCTCCAGAC